>CAZIVQ010000358.1:0-5227 GCA_964542415.1 uncultured Bacteroidia bacterium
TCGTCTCTGATCGCTCATCGCTCATCGCTTGTCGCCACATCGCTCATCGCCACATCGCCACATCGCTCATCGCTGATCGCCACATCGCCCATCGTCTCATCTCTCACCTCTTTTCTCTCATCTCTAAAAAAATGCCTCAACAGCTCACCACCCTCACCTCCACCTGCGTGCCGCTCTCGGCCGAGCATGTCGACACCGACCAGGTCATTCCGGCGCGGTTTCTGAAGGCCACCACCCGCGAGGGTTTTGGTGAAAACCTCTTTCGCGACTGGCGCTACGACAGCCAAGGGCAGCCCAAGGCTGATTTTGTGCTGAACGATCCCACTTACCAGGGGGAAATCCTGGTGGCGGGCCACAACTTCGGCTGTGGGTCGAGCCGCGAACACGCCGCCTGGGCCCTGAGCGACTATGGCTTCCGGGTGATCGTCTCCAGCTTTTTTGCCGACATTTTCAAGGCCAATGCCCTGAACAACCTGCTGCTGCCCGCGCAGGTCTCGCCCGATTTTCTGGCCCGCATCTTTGCCGCCATCGAAGCCGATCCGCAGACCACCCTCAGCGTGGACCTGCCGGCGCAAACCCTCACCCTCGATGCCACCGGGGAGCAGGAAAGCTTTGAGATCACCGCCTACAAAAAGATGTGCCTGGTCAATGGCTACGACGACATCGACTTTTTACTGAGCCAAAAAGAAGAGATTGAGGCCTTTGAGCAGGCCGGGCAGTAAAGGTGATGCTTGCCTCGCCCGCCTCCACTGCCTAATTTAGGGGCATTCCATAACCCCTTACCTCTCCTAGCTATGGCAAGCAGATCAGGATTTTCTAGCCGCCTCGGCTTCGTAGCCGCTGCCGCCGGTTCGGCCGTGGGTCTGGGCAACATCTGGCGTTTTCCCTACGAAACCGGCGAAAACGGCGGGGCCGCTTTTCTCCTCATTTACCTCCTTTGCACCCTGCTGATCGGCTTTCCGGTCATGGTGGGCGAGATCGCCCTCGGCCGCCGCACCCAGTCCAATCCCTACGGGGCCTACCGAGCCGAAGGCGGCCGTTCCTGGGCCTGGGCTGGCCTCATCGGCGTGCTCTGCGGCGTCATGATCCTCTCCTTTTACAACGTGGTCGCCGGCTGGGCCTTTGGTTACTTCGTACAAATCTCCTTCGGAGAGCTGTTGTCCGCGCCTGATTTTGGGGCCTACTTTGGCACCTACGTCACCAATTACGAAGACAACCTTGTCTATTCGCTGGTCTTCATGCTGCTCACGGGCCTGATCGTGGCCCGGGGCGTGCAAAAAGGCATCGAAGCCGCCGCCAAGGTGCTCATGCCTTTCCTTTTCGCCATCCTCATCGGCCTGATCCTCTACGCCTTCACCCTCGACGGGGCCATGGAAGGGGTGAAATTCTACCTGCTGCCCGACCTATCTGAGGTATCGTTTGCGACGGTCTACGCGGCTTTGGGACAGGCCTTTTTCTCTCTCTCCCTCGGCTTGGGGGCCCTGATCACCTACGGTTCCTATATCTCCAAACGCGAAAATCTTATCCAGGCCGCGGCCATCGTGACCCTCGCCGATGTGGCGGTGGCTTTCCTGGCGGGATTGCTGATTTTTCCGCTGGTCTTCTCCCAAGGCCAGGAGCCGACTGCGGGGCCGGGCTTAGTCTTTGTGGCGCTGCCGGGCATCTTTGAGGCGATGGGGCCGGTAGCAGGCAAGGTCATCGGCGGTAGCTTTTTCCTGCTGCTGTCGGTGGCCGCGCTCACCTCTACCATCTCGCTGTTGGAAGTGCCCGTCTCGTTTTTGGTCGATGAGAAAAAATGGAAGCGCGGCCCGGTGGTCATGGGCCTGGCCATAGGCGTGTTTATCCTTGGCCTGCCGAGCCTGTTGTCGCAGGGGGCGGTCGAGGCCTTCACCCAATTTGCCCATTACGAAGGCGCAGACAAATCCTTCCTCGACCTCATCGACGACGTCTTCTCTCAAGTGGGACTGCCCTTTGGCGGCTTTTTGCTCTGCCTCTTCATCACCCGCCGCTGGAAGCTCATCAGCCTCTTTCAAGAAATCCGCAACGGCAACCCCGGCTTCGAAAACACCGGCCTGGCCCGCTATCTGGCGATCATCATTCCCTTCTTCTGTACCCCGGTGCTGGGCCTGATTTTCCTCTTTACCGTCTTGCAGAAGTTTTTTGGGGTGGAGATTTTTTAGTAGGGACAGGTCGCGACCTGTCCCTACTAAAAAATCTATCCATCTAACGACCGTTAGGCATTTTCAAACAAATTGGGTAGATTGGGGCTTTCGAAAAAATAGTAGGATTGCCTAACATCTCGCCATGAATGATACCTTGACCAGCCCCCTCGCGGGCATGAATTTTTCGCTGAGCGAAGAGCATCAGATGATCCGGGAGATGGCCCGCGACTTTGCCGAAAACGAGCTGAAGTCGGGGGTGATCGACCGGGATGAGAAACAATATTTTCCCCGAGAGCTGCTCAACCGCATGGGTGAGCTGGGCTTTTTGGGCATGATGGCCGATCCGGCCTACAACGGCGGCGGCATGGACACCTTGTCTTATGTGCTGGCTATGGAGGAAATCTCCAAGTGGGACGCCTCGGCCGGCGTGATCATGTCCGTCAACAACAGCCTGGTGTGCTGGGGCTTGCAGACCTTTGGTACCGAGGAGCAGAAGCAAAAGTACCTGACCAAATTGGCCACCGGCGAGTCGATCGGGGCTTTTTGCCTCTCTGAGCCGGAAGCGGGCAGCGATGCTACCCGGCAGCGTACCACCGCTGAGGACCAGGGCGACCACTACCTGCTCAACGGCACCAAAAACTGGATCACCAACGCTGACATCGCCGATGTCTACCTCGTGATGGCCCAGACCGACCCGGAAAAAGCCCACAAAGGCATCAACTGCCTGATCGTGGAGCGGAGCATGGCCGGCTTCGAGCTCGGGCCCAAAGAGCAGAAAATGGGCATCCGCGGTTCGGATACCCATTCGCTCAACTTTAACGATGTGAAAGTCCCCAAGGAAAACCGCCTGGGCGAAGACGGCTTCGGCTTCAAATTTGCCATGAAGACCCTCAATGGCGGCCGCATCGGCATCGCTGCGCAGGCCCTTGGCATCGCCGCCGGTGCCTACGAGCGCGCCTTGGAGTACTCGAAGGTGCGCAAGGCTTTCGGTACCGAGATCATGAACCACCAGGCCATCCAATTTAAACTCGCTGACATGGCGACCGAGGTGGAAGCGGCCCGCCTGCTGACCTACAAAGCCGCCTTTGAAAAAGACAATGGCATCGACTACACCACTTCGGCCGCGATGGCCAAGCTTTACGCTTCCAAGGTCGCCATGGACGCGGCCAGCCAGTCGATTCAGGTACACGGTGGCTATGGCTACGTGAAAGAATACCACGTGGAGCGCTTGCTGCGTGACGCCAAGATCACCGAGATCTACGAAGGCACCAGCGAAATCCAGCGCATTGTGATTGCCCGTAACCTCACACGCAGCTGATCGTTGAACGAGAAATGGTATCCCTCGCCCTCGGGATGACCGGCCGGTGCCACTTCTTGTGGTGCCGGTTTTTTTTGAGCAAAAAGGAAACAGATTGTGGTGCGATGCGCTGGTCCAAGCCCCTAAACCGGCCGGTTTTGCCGAAATAAGTGCGTATCCGCCCTCGGCCTTACATGGCCATGGGGGCCATTCTTTCTTCCGGCATGCCTGACAAAGGGGAGAGAAGGCCTGAGGGGAAAAAACCGCGACCTTTTTGTCAAATTACTTCATGGGTTGACCAGCGGCGCAGGCAGAAGTCGGTTTCGGAATAGCATTTGTTAACTCAGAGCAAATTTAGAAGGCCGCCAACGCTTATTAAAACACACTGGGGGGTATTAGGTAGGCAGGCGGCCTTCATCTTTATTTGGGCTTTTCCCGACCATTTCCGATAATTGTCCCAATGGAAGGTACCGGGCAGGGAATATCGAATTTTTACTATCACTAAATCAGCCTCCCCTACCCCTGCTGTTGGCCCAACGCGGCATCAGGGGCGGTTGCTTGACTTGCGCTCGCCTTTTTTATTTGCACCACGGCAAGCTTAGTTCTTATCTATGACACGTTCGCAGGGGATAGTAATTTTTTGCCTACTCATCGTCCTATCCACCTTACCCGCCGGGGTAGGACACCGTTCCCAGGCTTATGCTGATTTTCATCAGGACAGCCTCTGGGCTCGATGGGGAGGGATTACCCTCCGCTTACAAAAAGCCGATACCATCGCTCAGTGGTTTGCCCAACAGCACGCGGCGGGTCGCTTCAATGGCACGGTGATCGTTGAGGAAAAAGGAACCATCCTCCATCAAGGGGCTTATGGCTATGCCGATTTTCGCCGAAAGGACAGCCTCAGCTTGCAAACGGCCTTCCAACTGGCTTCGGTTTCCAAGGTTATTACCGCCACGGCGGTGTTGCTGCTACAGCAGGATGGGCTACTCTGTGTGGATGATCCGGTGGAGAAATTCTTTTTTGGCTGGCCTTACGAGGGCATGACCCTCCGCCACCTGCTCAACCATCGCTCTGGTTTGCCGCGCTACATGGCGGTCGCTTCCTGGTACTGGGAAGACCCCAAAGTCCCGATGAGCAACGCCGATGTGGTGAGCCAATACTGTGCCTACGCGCCGACGCATTTCTTCCAGCCCGGTACCGGCTTCAACTACAACAACACCAACTACGTGCTGCTAGCCGAAGTGGTGGCCCGGGTGAGTGGGATGTCTTTTGGAGAATTTTTGCAGCGGCGCATCTTCGAGCCTGCGGGCATGAAAAACAGCGGGCTCTATCCCCTGGGGGCTACGGAGCTACCCGCCGCTCAAGTGGCCACGGGGCATCGCCGGGGTTGGCGCGGCCCTTTCCCTGCCTATCGTGATTACATTGATGGGGTGGTGGGGGACAAAGGCCTTTATGCCAGTGCCGAAGACCTGATTCGCTTCGAGCGGGCCCTGCGCCTTGGCGAATTGCTATCCCCCGAGCTGCTGGCTGAGGCCTGGACCCCTGGCAGCGCTTATCAGCTCAACAATTATGGTTTTGGCTGGCGCCTGCGCCAAGAGAGAGAAAACCAGCTGATTTACCACTTTGGCTGGTGGCGCGGCTTCCGCACCTGCTACTTGCGCGATCCGGCCTCGGAGCGCACCCTCATTCTCCTCAGCAACACCGATGGCCGCCGCTACAACCTCAACTACTGGCAGGTGCTGGATTTTCTGCGGAGCCTGGAGGAGGA
>CAZIVQ010000359.1:0-5225 GCA_964542415.1 uncultured Bacteroidia bacterium
CGGGTACGGAAAAAGCGGCCCAAAGATAGGTTTTTTTGGGGAAAGGCGGGCGGCCAGGGGAAAATTCTCCAGCAGGGCTCAGGGCTGAGCCGGGCGGTAGGAAACCAGCAAGGGATAGTGATCCGAGGCGGGGTCTCGCAGCACGGTCACCTCCCCGGGCACCAGCTCGTGGCTGTGAAACTGGTAGTCGATGCGCAGACCGAGCGGCCCCCAGAAGGGAAAGGTCCAGCCGAGGCCCGTACCGGCCTGGGCGAAGCTGTCATTCAGGTACCGGTTCAAGGGCCGCATCAGGGCGGTATGAGGCGCGGCATTGAAGTCGCCGACCAGCACCAGGGGATGCGGGTAAGCCGCCACTTTTTCCTCTACCTGCCGCAACCGCTGGGCTTGGCGAGGCACCACCTGCTTGGCCCGAAGGTACACCGCCTTTATCCGATCCCGGTAGCGCGGTTGCTTCTCCCAGATTAGCGAAAACTGATACGACGGCAAATGCAAGCTGCCGATCCCTACCTTGCCTTGCGGGGTTTCGACCGTGGCCAGGATGCCGCTGTTGATTTCGTTGTGAGGTAAAAAAAGCGTATCCATTGCTACCACCGGAAAGCGACTCAAGAGGGCCACCCCGTGAATGTGAGCAGGCATGTGGACAAAGACCCGGTGCCTGAGTTCGAGCTGTTCGCCAAGGTAGTCGAGGGCATCCTGCCCGTTGTCCAGGCGATGGTTACGAAACTCCTGGAAACAGACCACATCCGGCTGCTGCGGGCGCAGGAGGGCGGCCACCGCTTCGACCCGCTGCTCTTCGTAGCCAAAAGTGGCCACGTTGTAGGTAGCCACACAAAGGCGAGGCAGTTCCTTGGGGAGGGGCTTGACCGGTCCATGCACGTCGTAGCTGCCGATCCACAAGCTGGCGGTCAGCCCCAGGGTGGCTATGAGCAGCCAAGCCCATTGCCGCCCCCAGGCGAAGAGGATCAAAAACAGCAGAAAAAGGGGCGCCAAAAAGGTGAGGAAGGCCGGAAAAAGCTGAAGGACTGGCACCAACTCAGGGCTTACCCAAGGGGCCATCAGCCCTAACCCCAGCAGGACCAGCCAGGGCAGGAAGAATGCTACCCGCAAGCGGCGCCGCAGCTGTGGCCACCAACCCTCATTCATCGTCCTTTTGTTGGGTAGAGGCTTTGAAAAGCAATTCTTTCTCTTCCCGGCTCAGGCTTTCATAACCTTTTTCCGAAATCTTATCGAGGATGTCGTCGATGATTTCTTGCGAAATATCACTCTTGCTTTTGCCTTTGCGCTCCGACTTCCCGCTGCTGCGGATCACTTTTTCGCGCGGCGGCTTGGCCCCGTGCTTGACCGTCATGCGGGGATTTTTGTCGCTGTCCTGGTAATAAGACCAGATGGTCTCGGTGAGGTCGGTGCCCTGGCGCAACAGGTAGATGTGCATGAACCCTAACGCCGCGCCCAGCCAGATGGAGATCGCCAGGGGGGTGAAGAAATTCGCCCAAATCAGCTCAATGGCCACCAGCACAATGCCCACCCAAACGATTTTTACCTGCCCGAAGAGAAAGAGCTGAATCGGATAGTCGGGCACCAGGGTGATGCTCGACACCACCAGCACGATGATCAAGGCGATCATGCCAGAAGAATAGAGCAGGCGGTCGTTGAAAACGCGCATGCCTTGGGGGTTGGCTTTGGGTAGCGGCTTTGCTTCGGGCGCCGAGCTGCTGCTTTCGCCTGTGCCACTGGTCCCTGGCACTTCTTCTATTTGCAATTCGGTGGCTTGGGTTTGCTGCTGCTGATAGGCCTCGGCCAGCACCTCGGTGCGGTCGCTGGCAGAATAGGTAAAAGGCGCAGCGATGAGCACCGTCAGCAGCCCGATGACCGGCACGGCGAAGATGGTCAGTCGCCGGGTACGCTGGTCGCCCAGCAATTGCTGATGGATGCGGCCAAAAGCAAAAATGATCAGGCCATTGACCAGAAAGCGCAGGATGTCGAAACCCGGACTAAAAAATGGATAGGTGAGGATGCTCCACGGCTGGGTGAGCAGGTCCATCAATTCATAGGGCAACACCAGTTTGCGGATCACCAGGGCATAAACCTCAGGCGCGTCCGCCAAACGGAAAATCAAAAAGAGCAGTCCTTGCAGCAAGAGCCCGCCGCCCATCAGCAGCAAAAGCCAGCCCGTGGTCTGGTAGCGACGCAAAAACTCCTGTAGCTCGTGACGGATATCCATGGGTTGAATCGGGTTGTACGGAAAATTGCGAAAGGATGAGAGTAAAGATACGGCAAAGCCGGGGGGAATGGTAAAAAATCCGGGGGTTTTTCGGGCAGAATGCTTGCCAGTATGCCAAGCCAGGCTTAAGATGATCTGAGGATTGCCCTTGTTTCTAAATGACAGACGGGAGATTAACCCATCTGTTCCCCCTTTGGTTAGTTTCGGGGCAAAAAACTTGCCTTCCCCCTACATTTTTTATCCTTTATTTCTGCAAAAAGGGCAGCTTTTTTTCTAAGAAAAAGAACAGCATGGCCCCGATCATCCCCGCCAAGTGGCCAAAGTGCGAAATGGCCCCGCCGCTGCCGGGATCGAAGTATTGTACGAGGGTCAGCACGGCCGAGAGAACCCCCAGTGCCAGCACAAACCAACGGGCTTCGAAGCCGACGGGAATAAAGAGAAACTGCAACTTTTGTTTAGGGAAGAACATGGCAAAGGCCACCAGCACCCCCGAAATGGAGGTCGAAGCCCCCACCACCGGTGAGGGGCTAGGGTCCAGGTAGGCCAGCATCAGTCCGGCAAACAGGCCGCAAAAGAGGTAAAAGCGCAAAAAGCGCTTGGCCCCCAAGACCATCTCGATCACCGGCCCCAAACTGGCCAGCACCAGCATGTTGAAGACGATGTGAAAGATCCAGCTCTTGGAGTGGTTGAAGAAGTGAGTGACGAGCTGGACCGGATGAAAATCTTTGCTTGAGGGCAGGCGCTGTGCCACCAACTGGCGGGTGGCTTCATCCGAATCGGCTTCCCGCTGCAATTGCGCTACCTGCGCCGGTTCTGCACCCGCTGGCAACAAATGGTCCTCCCCGTACGCCGTCACCGAGGGGTGAATGCCCAGCGCGTTGCTTTTATAGAGGGTAAAATAGTCGTTATAAATGTAGTCAGGCAACAAATACAGCCCGATAAAAATGATCACGTTCAAAATGATCAGGTGCCTGACAACGGGGGTGAGGTTATTTAACATCAGTGAGAATATGGAATATAGAGTATAAACAAAAGACCCTGAGTCCTGAGTAAGAAGGATAACTATCATTTTAACCCTCGAAGAACCGGCTTAGTTCATCGCGGCTGAGGACGCGGAAGGTCGGCCTGCCATTGGGGGCGGTGCCGGGCACTTCGCAGCGAAACAGGTCAGCGACGATTTGTTTCACCTCTAACATACTTAATTTCTGCTGGGAAGTTACAGCCCCGCGGGCAGCTAAGGCCTGCGCCATCTGCCCAAATAGCTGCTCCGGCGCCCGGCTACTGCCCGCAGCCTTGAGGTCCGCCACGATCTGCTCGAAGAGGTGCCGTACCTTGCCAGTAGGGATGCCCGCCGGCGTGCCATGCACGATGAAGGTATTGCGCCCAAACTCCTTGACCTCAAAGCCCATCTGCTGCAGCAGCCCCAGCACCTCCTGCAGCGTGGCGAAATCCGCCGCCGAAAATTCCACCGTCTGCGGAAACAGCAGCTGCTGCGAAGCCAATGGCTTGCCCTGCTGCGCCGCCATGAAGCGCTCAAACAACACCCGCTGGTGCGCCAGGTGCTGGTGGATGATGTAGAGCTGCCCGCCCCGCTGCGTGAGCAAATAGCCCTGCCCGAAAGGCGCGAGTAAACTGCTTCCTTCTTCCTCCCGCCCGGCTGGACGCTGCGGCTCGGGAGCGCTGCCGGGCCGATCCGGAAACAACGCCCCCTGCCGCTCCGGCGGCTGACTCGCCTCCCCCGGCTTACCCACCGGCCGGTAGAGCGCATCCCAATCCTCCTGCCGCGGCTGCGACTGCACCGGCAAGTCCGGCGGGCGACGGCTGCCTCCCCCGCTGCGGTTGGCCGTACTGCCTCCTCCCGAGCGATAAATCTGCCGGTGCAACGCCTCCTGCGGCAAATCGCCCTCGGGCGTCTGATGCATCCGGCCCAGCACCTGCTTCACCACCCCCTGCAACAAGGCGTAGAGCGTCCGTTCATCGTCAAATTTCACTTCCGTCTTGGTGGGGTGAATGTTGATGTCGACATGGACCGGGTCGATGTCGAGGAAAAGGCAGTAAAACGGATGGGTGTCCTTGGGCAAAAAGCCCTCGTAGGCCGTGGCCAAGGCATGGTGCAGGTACGGGCTGCGGATGTAGCGGTCGTTGACAAAAAAATACTGCTCGCCCCGCGACTTGCGGTAGGCCTCGGGCTTGCCCACAAAGCCTCGGATAGCCACGTAGCCGGTGGCCTCTTGCACGGCAGTGAGCTTGTCGCGCAGGTCCTCGCCGAGCAGGCCGTAGATGCGGCCTTCGAGTTCGCCTGCGGGCAGCTCGTAGACCTCGGTATCGTTGTGGCGCAGGGAGAAATGCACCTCCGGATGCGCCAGCGCCACGCGCACGAACTCGTTCATGATGTGGCGGGCCTCGACGGGGTTGGACTTGAGGAAATTGCGCCGGGCGGGGACGTTGAAGAAGAGGTTTTTGACCATGAAGGTGCTGCCCGGCGGGCCGACACAAGGCTGCTGCTTCTTCACCTCCGAGCCTTCGATGTCGATTTCGGTACCGATCTCCTGCTCCTGCAAACGGGTACGCAGCCTGACCTGGGCCACCGCCGCAATGGAGGCGAGGGCCTCGCCCCGGAAGCCGAGGGTGCGGATGTCGAAGAGGTCCTTCTGCTCGCGGATCTTGGAGGTCGCGTGCCGCTCGAAGGCCATGCGGGCGTCTTGCGCGGCCATGCCCGCGCCATTGTCAGTCACCTGGATGAGAGATTTTCCCGCCTGCTTGATCCAGACGTCGATGCGGCTGGACCCGGCGTCGACGGCGTTTTCGAGCAGCTCCTTCACCACCGAAGCCGGGCGTTGGACCACCTCGCCAGCGGCGATTTGGTTGGCGATGGCATCGGGGAGGAGATGGATGACGCTTTGCATTTGGGAGGAGAGGGGGTATAAGGGAGTAGGGAAATAGGGGATAAGGCTCGGTGGGGCAAACGCCTCCTGCTTGCCCAGCCGCATGGCAGGGGGCAAGA
>CAZIVQ010000360.1:0-5215 GCA_964542415.1 uncultured Bacteroidia bacterium
AGCATGTAAATGCTTTCCCCAGCCAGCATCAGTACGCCCAGGCTCAAAGCCCGCTGAAATTTTTGCATGAAACAAGGGACAGAATGTTCAGCATATTTCAAAATGTACAGAATATATTCCATTCTGCCCACTGCCCACTGCCCACTGCCCACTGCCCATCCTGTCCCATCTCCGGTGCCCGGAGTCCCAGACCTGAAAAATCCTGCCAATCTCCGGTGCCCGGAGTCCTAGACCTGCGAATCCTGTCAATCCTATCCAATCTCCGGAGTCCCAGACCTGCCAATCCTGTCCATCTCCGGTGCCCGGAGTCCCAGACCTAAAAAATCCTGTCAATCCTGCGAATCCTGCGGATCCTGTCAATCCTGCTCAATCCTGTCCTATCTGTCTATTCTGTCACCAGCTTCTGCACCTCAATCCCCGCAAAGATCAGCCCCAGCAGGCCGTGAGAATCGTCCTTGACCACCGGACGCTCGAAGTAGTACTGCACGTCCTCCGAACACATGGTGCCCATACAGACCTGGCCCACGGTGCCATCTTCAGCGATAACCGAGTCCAGGGCTTTCCAGCCTTTGAGCACGTACTCCTCGTACTTCTTGCGCTTCAGCCAGCCTTGGTTGATGCCCCGGGCGATGGCCATGGTGAAAATGGCCGTGCCGGAGGTCTCCTCGAAGGAGTCGCTACGGTTCAAGACGTTGTGGTAAAAGCCGCTCTGCGGATTCTGCCACTTGACCAGGCCGTCTACGTGGTCGCGGTAAATCTGGAGGATGGCTTTGTAATGCGGATGCTTTTGGGGCAAATGTAGCAGCACCTCCGTCACCGCCCAGATGCCCCAGCCATTGGCGCGGGACCAGTAGGGCAGCTTGGCCTCCGGTCGCTCGGAGTACTGCGCATGCATGTAAAGGTCCATTTCCGGGTCGTAAACCCGCTGATGGAAGCCCAGCACCTGCTCGGCGGCCTCATCAAAATAAGCTTTCTGCTCCGCAGGATCATCAGTTAGCAAAGCCGACTGGATCAGGAAGGGGATGCCCATGTACATGTCATCCACCCAGGTGGTGTACTTGAAAGGCGTCTCGCGGGTGAAGGTCCCGTCGGGCATACGCACCTGCTCATTTGCCAGGTAATCCTGGGTTTCTTCCACCAGCGCCGCATACGCTTCACGGCGGGCAAAGTCCTCATCTTTTCGCAGGCGGTAGATGAAGGGAATGGCCGGGGCCGAGGTGAAGTCCAACAGCGGGGTCTCGTGCAGGTGGGTGTGGCGGGAATAGGGTCGGTTGAGCACGTACTTTTCGTAGCCGACGTAAGGCTTGATGTCGAGCATGAAGTCGCAGTAGGTGCTGAGGTAGTCGAGGTACTTTTGCTCGCCGGTGTATTCGCCCAGGTTATGAATGGCCCAGGCGTAGCCGGCGGTGTGGTAGTTCCAATCGTAGAGGGTGCCCCAGAGCGGGTCGGCGTCGATCACATCGGCCAGAATTTCCACTTTGGGGAGTTCCCAGGCGAGCTGCCGGTCGCCGTATTGGTAGAGACGGCCGAGGACAAAGCCGGCTTCGGGCGGATAGGCGGTAGCGAACCCATTTTCTGCCGGAAACGGCCCGATGAAGAACCAATTGGCCAGCTCAGCCACCTCGGGGGTCACGTGGGGGATGAAGCCGGTGGAGAGTTGCAGCCATGCGTTGTCTTGCTTTTGGCCCTCCGGCACCGGCGGGAAAATGGGTTGGAAATAGACCTTCCAATTCTCGCCGGTGGTGGTCGACTTGACCAGGATTTCATTGTCTCCTTGCTTCAGGTCAAAATAAAGGGTGTCGCTGAGCACGAAGCTGCGCTCCAGCTCGGTGACCACGGCCGGGCCTTGGCCCTGCTTTTCGTAGACCGGCTCGCCGTTGAGCCACACTTTGAGGCCATCGTTGTGGCTCACGCCCACGGGCAGGCGGGCGTCGCGCTCGCTGCGGATGACGCTGTAGGCGTAGGCGAGGCCGGGTTGGCTGAGGCCGAGGCTGCGGCCAAAGTTGAGCGTCTGCATGCCCCGGAAATATGTGCCGGGCTTCATCAAAATGGCCCGAAACGCAAAGGGCACCGTGCGCAGGGTCTTGTCCGCTACGGCCTGCACGGCCTCGATGGGGGAGCGCTCGAAGGGCTGGGCGGGCAGGGCGGGGCGCAGGCCCAGCAGGAAGAGAAGAAGAAAAAGTCGGAGGGGTTGCATAGGGGTGGACTTTGGCAAATATGTACCCAACAAGAGCACCCTCGCGCCGGCAAATACCCATTTTGCCGCGGGTTTTATAGGGAAGCATGGCAGCATGCGCCTAAAAAAAATTGTCCCATACAGCGTATGTGCTGCATGGGACAAGGGTTTAGTTAGGTGAAATCCCAGAACTGGCGGAAGTCCCGGGGACGGGCACAGTTTAAGCTTCCGGAAGGGAAACCCGGGAAATTTTTTCCAGGCCTTCAACCAAAATGCCAAATTGTTCGTCCTGCATCACCTGCTTCATTCGCGTGGATAGCTCTCGCAGAAACTCTGCATAGTCTTCCAAAAGCTTCCTGCCCTTGGTAGAGATATGCACAAAGATCGACCTGCGGTCATGTTTGGAGTTGACACGTTTGACAAGCTTCTGATCTTCAAGCCGGTCAATAATGTTGGTGAGGTTACTCAACTTTACGCGTACACGGTCTCCAATGTCCTTCATCTTCTTGTCGCCTTCAGCTTCGAGCAACTTGAGGATGTCGATTTCTACCGCAGAAACCTTAAACCGTTTCTGCACGATCTCCTGATGCTTTTGGATCACATCGCTGAGCTGAAACAGGCTCTGCTCCAGGCGATCCAGGTTGTCCGCCGATGCACCTTGGTTATCATGCATAGTGTTGGAATGTTAAAAAGAATAAATGAGCAATAAATGGGAGGATCAAATTATATGGATAAATATACAATTTCCTGGAATAAATAAATAACATACTTTCTATCTGGGGCCCAAGATTCAGGCAGATGACTGTCTCTGCCGAAAAAATTCCGAGCTGGGAGATAAGCATGCTATCGTTCCGGTATCCTACCAATTGCCAAACTTGCCATGAGGTGTTAGACCTGAAGTAAGATACAAGGCTAAAAAAGAGACATTTTTTCCAAAAAAGCAAGTGTTGAAACTTGTTTTGTTAAAATAGTTTCATTCATATATAATTCGGGTGCCAAAAATTTCCTGCAATTGTCTCAGGTTAGGGTTTTTTTGGCTCATCGCCTGCAACTTCTGTTCGTCCGTGTAGGGGATGGTATCGCGGGCCAGGGTGGCACTTTCGTCCACGACAATTTCCAGAAAAAGCTCTCCGATCTCCAGCTGCTCCCGCAAAAAAGGCAGCAGCGCCTGCTCTTTCTCCACCATGCCCTGAAACAGCTCACTCTCTACAGTAAGCTGCCACCGGTTGTGGATGAGATCGGTCTTACCGTTGCGTAAGATGGCCGCCAAATTGAGCTTGCCCAGGGCCTGCAGGCGCTCAATGTATTGGTCCAGGGCCTTGGCAAAGGCGGGCTCACTGACCGAAAGCGTGGGATTAAGCTCATAACTGGCCGGTTCTTCGGCCACCTTTTCCGGCTCGGGAGCCGCCGCCTTTTCCTCCTCCACCACCTTTTTCATGTCCTCCAGGCTGCTACCGAGGGCCGGCGTACCCGCATAGCGCCGCCGCCGCTTGGCTGGGGCCGAGGCAGCGGCCTCGACAGAGGCAGGTTCCTGGGCAGGGGGCTCGGGTTCCTGGGCTGACTCCACTGACGGAGGCGTGTCTGCCGTAGGGGGCGGGGGATCGTTGGCAGAGGCCGTCTGCTGGGCCTCCGCCGGGCGTTTGGGCTGGGGCTGCCCGTTGGTGGGTGGCGTCTCAGCCGGGGCTAAGGCTTTTTTTTTTACGGCTTCGCCATTGGCGGCCTCAGCTACCACCTGCACTGCCGTGCGCAGGTGCGCCAGCTTCACCAGGGCCAGCTCTACCTGCAAGCGCGGGTGCTCGGAAAAACGGGTCTTTTGCTCCGCCTCCGAAGTAAGGTTAAAGGCATTGAACACAAAGGTCGGGTCCAGGGCCTGGCTCTGCTCGGCGTAGCGCGCCTTCACGTTCTCCGAGGTCTCCAGCAATTCCACCGTCTTGGGCGTCTGGCACACCAGCAGGTTGCGGAAGTGCTCGGTCAGGCCCACCACAAAGTCTTTGGCCTCGAACCCCTGCTCCACGATCTGGTTGAGCAGCAGCAGCAGCGAGGCGTGGTCCTGTTCGCGGATCAATTCCACGGCCTTGAAGTAGTACTCGTAGTCGAGGATGTTGAGGTTTTCGAGCACGCTGGCGAAGGTGAGCTTGCTGCCGCTGTAGCTCACGAGCTGGTCGTAGAGGCTGAGGGCGTCGCGCAGGGCCCCATCGGCCTTGAGGGCGATTTGCTGCAAGGCGGCAAATTCGTACTCAATGCCTTCCTCTTTGGAAATGTACTCCAGGTGCTGGGCGATGTCGTCGACCTTGATGCGGCGAAAATCGTGCTTTTGGCAGCGGGAGAGAATGGTGGGGAGAATTTTGTGCTTCTCGGTGGTGGCCAGAATAAAGAGCACGTGGGCGGGCGGCTCTTCCAGGGTTTTGAGAAAGGCGTTGAACGCCGCCTGGGAGAGCATGTGGACCTCGTCGATGATATAGACGCTCTTGCGACCGTTGGGCGGCACGTAGCGGGTCTGCTCGGTGAGGTTGCGGATGTCGTCTACGCTGTTATTGGAGGCGGCATCGAGCTCGTGGATGTTGATGCTTTTGCCGGCGTTGAAAGAAAGGCAGGACTCGCACTGGTTGCAAGGCTCGCCGTCCTCCTGGAGGTTTTCGCAGTTGATGGCCTTGGCCAGAATGCGGGCACAGGTGGTCTTGCCCACGCCCCGCGGCCCCGAAAAGAGGAAAGCATGCGCCAGCTGGTCGAGCAAAATGGCGCTTTTGAGGGTGTTGGTCACATGACTTTGTCCCACCACCGAGGCGAAGGTCCCCGGCCGGTACTTGCGTGCAGATACGACGTAGTTCGACATGTCACAAAGCTAACAAATTCCCGGAAAAGGCGCAGGGAACAATGAACAGTGAACAGTTATCAATGAACAGTGAGCAGTGAACAATGAGCAGTGAGCAGTGAGCAGTGAACAATGAGCAGTGAACAGTGAACAGTGAACAATGAGCAGTAAACAGTGAGCAGTGAGCAGGGAACAATGGTAGTGCCTTAAAACGGTTGTTGGCATCG
>CAZIVQ010000361.1:0-5213 GCA_964542415.1 uncultured Bacteroidia bacterium
GACAGAATCTACAGAATGGGACAGGATTTACAGGATTTACAGGACTTACAGGATTTGTAGAATGGGACAGGATTTACAGGATTGGGAGGATTTGTAGAATGGGCAGGGGATGATGAATTTCTTGATGATTCAGCGCTATCCCTTTTTGTCTCCGGGTACCGATTGTGCAGAAAATTTAGTTTATTGACTAATAAAGAAGGGGTCGGCGTTTCTTGCGCCAACGGGCTCCCTTTTCTGGGATTTGTTTTTCCCCTACATGCACCGGCTTTTTTTGGCGTGAACCGGCTGGTGAGCTTTCTTTCTTTCCACCTTTTTTATTTTGTATCATGGCTGAAGAACAAGATCCCAATTCCACCAAGGAAACTTCTACCGTACCTGAAAATACTCCCACTGAAATGGCAGGCGAACTTGATCCTAAAACCGGAAAAAAAAGCCGTCCGATGGCGCTTGGCAAGCAAGAAGGGGTGGTTATCGCCTCTAATGCGGACATTTCCCTTCACATTATCGAGGTAAATGCGCCCGGGAAAGCTGAGCATGGCAGCCTCATTCGCTGCTATGAGTCTGTGGCGGCGGACCTCAAAATCGGCCCCAATGGCACGCCACTCACTTTTACCGTTGGCACCCTCACCCTCGGCAATGGTTCCGAGATCGAAGTAGCCCAACAGGTGAGCGTCAAGGCGTAAACCAAGCCGAAAAGGCTTCGAGCGGAGCCGCTACCCAGGCATTTTTTTTGAAAAACGGGAACCCCCTGCCTGCTATGCTGTTTAGTAAGAGGGCAGCAATTCTGCCTGCTTATTTTTCATCTAACCCTATTTTTATCATGGCCAATCAATTCGAAGACCTCTTCAAAAAATTTGTGTATACCGGCGTCGGTTTTGTCTCCACCACGGCAGAAAAGCTCCAGGAATCCGTAGATGACCTGGTAGGCAAAGGCAAACTGAGTAAGGATGAGGGCAAACGCCTGGTCGACGACTTCTTCCAAAACACCGAGGCCCGCCGTGCAGAGTTCGAAACCAAAATGAAAGAGGTGGCCGAAGGTGTGATGGACCGGGTATCGGTGTCTTCTCGCAACGAAGAAGAAACCCTTACCCAGCGCCTGGATCAGCTGGAAGCGCGCTTGGCCCGCTTGGAAGCCACCGACAAGCCCGCCCCCAAAAAAGTGACCAGCCCGAAAAAGACCGCCCCCCAAAAGAGTACTTCCCCCTCGGGCAAGAAATCGAGCGGGACTTCTCCCAAAAAGAAAGACGAGCAATAGCTTGCGCGGAATCTCGACCCCTGATTCATGAAAACTGTTTTGGTGGCTGGCGCCACCGGCTACCTGGGCCAGCACCTGCTGCTGGCCTTGCACCATCGCGGGTATGCGGTACACGCCCTGGCGCGCGACCGCAACAAATTAGCGGATCAAACTGGCTTCCTTCAGCGGGTGATCGAAGCCCAAGCCACTGATTCCCAAGCCTTGACAGGCTGCTGCGAGGGCGTAGAAGTGGTCATCTCCGCCCTCGGGATCACCCGCCAAAAAGAGGGCTTCACCTACGAGGAAGTCGACTATGGCGCCAATGCGAATTTGCTGGCTGAAGCCCGGCGGGCCGGGGTGCAAAAATTTTTGTACGTATCCTTGCTCGACGGCCCTGCCCTGACCGATTTGGCCTTGGTGCGAGCCAAAGAGCGCTTTGTCGATGAGCTGACCGCTTCGGGTCTAGATTATTGCATCTTGCGGCCAAGCGGCTTTTTCTCAGATGTGGCTGAGGTGTTTCACATGGCCCGCAGCGGCAAGGTCTACTTGTTTGGAGAAGGTACCTACCGCGCCAATCCTATCCATGGCGCTGATTTGGCGGTAGTCTGTGTCGATCAAATCGAAGGGGAGGCCCTCGAAGTACCTGTCGGTGGGCCAGAAGTCTGGACCCAACGTGAGATCGCCGAGCTGGCTTTTCAGGTACTGGGAAAGCGCCCCCGCATCTCCAGCATCCCCCTTTGGCTCAAAAATGCCTTGCTGTGGACCCTGCGGAAGCTGAGCGGGGTGCGTACCTACGGCCCCGCTGAATTTTTTCTCACCGTCCTTACCCGTGACATGGTCGCGCCCCAGGTCGGCACGCATCGCCTCATTTCTTTTTTTGAGGCGCTGAAAGCTGACGACAAAGGGAGGAAATAGGGGATTGTGGGGGTTTACTCTAGAATGCCCCCTCTGCTCCGCCGGTAAACCTACGAAGCAATTTTTGGATGCGAATGCGGGATCTGGGAGGCTATGCCGATAACCCTGTCAGCGTTTTTGGGAACGCTGAGAGGGTTTATGAATAAAGTTGAAACGAGCGCAGGAAAGAAATTCCTTCAGCTTCACGCCTACAAGGGAAACACCCAAGGATCTTCCCCATTTCTATTTCCTATCCCTGTACCCCTGAGGCCTCAAGCGAATGCTGCTGTTGGTGCTGGTCGAGGGTGTTGGCGGTGGAGGCGACCTGGAAGGAAGACCGGTGGCGAACGCGGTAAATCTTGTCGGTGATCCACTGCAGCTCTTGTTGCAGGCGGTCGAGGTGGGGGCGGGGACAGACCAGGTAACCAAAGGTCTCCCGGTCCAGGGCGTTGTGCAGCTCTACTTTTTCGCCGGTGAGGTGCCGGAGGCAATAGCCGAGTTCTTGCAAGATGACTTTGCCCGGGGCCCAGTCCCAGGTCGCGATTTTGCGGTTGAGGGCGATGATGGTATCGACCTTTCCCAGCACGATGTCGATGCTTTTGGAGCCAATGGAACCCGTCGGGATGATGTTTTCTGGCTTTGCCCCCAATATGGCGTACATCTTCCGGTGGGTCTGGGTCATGTAGGTGCGGTGGTGCCCGTAGCGGAGGTCGAACCAAGAGCGCTGAGGCGGCCGGGAAACCGTGCGGGTTTTTCCGTTTTCGACCAAATAGGCCCCATGGCCTCGCTGGGCAAAAAGCATGAGGTCACGCAGCGGGTCGTAGATGAGCCCGAGTTGCAGCTTGCCAAACTGGTTGTAGTACGCACATTGGAAGGTGAAGCCCGGTCTTCGCTGCGCATAGGAAAAAGTGCCATCAAGTTCGTCGACGATGAAGCCGGTGCGCGAAGGGTAGGGGAGTTTGCCGCTGGTTTCTTCTGTGAGCAGGCCTGCATCGGGAAAATGTCGCTTGATGCGGGCGCAGACCAGTTCGCTGATTTTGAGGTCCACTTCGGTTACGATGGTGCAATCAGGTTTTTCAAATACCTGAATAGACGCCCCCCATTGTGCCAGCATCAGTTTGCCAGCATCTCGAGCCAAGGTCTGTAAAAACGCCAGAATGTCCTGCATCCGTTCAGATCGGGTTTGGGTTGACAGCGAAGCATCGCCCGTCGTTACTCAGGAACGCTCGAAAAAGTAAGTTTCCCTTTTTCATTTAAAGTAGACCAACCTAAAACGTTGACCACAACGCTTTTCCTGTCGGCATACCGCCATTTTCGAAAAAAAAAGGGAAGTCATTCTTTACGCCTTCCTAAAAAGGACGGGAAGAAAACGGCTGTCTAC
Source organism: uncultured Bacteroidia bacterium (assembly GCA_964542415.1). Lineage (GTDB taxonomy): Bacteria > Bacteroidota > Bacteroidia > J057 > J057 > CAZIVQ01. Next base: position 3,510 of record CAZIVQ010000361.1, read on the forward strand.
ATGAGAGCGAAGGAGAAAAATATGGAAAAATTGGGCTGAGGGAAAACTAACGTGCAAAAATTCTTTTAATAAGAAATCCTTTACGGGCAACCTTGCACGAGGCAAAGCCAAGGTTCGATAGCACGATGGGAACAATAAATAAAACAATTTTAGGGGTCTTTACCCGCCCTACCTAGCGAACCGGGGCGAATTCCACCGTAAGGGGGGGATTTTACCGCGTCAGTGGAAACAAAAAAATCCCCTCCCGCCTGGGAGGGGATCAAAACACAAACAAAAACACAACCCAAATTAACCTAATCCTAATACCCGATTCTCATGGTTGGAGGCCCGTCCAGAGGGGGACTGCCCGAAAAAAAGCTCCTTTCTCCCTTTCCAGTCGCGCAGGCTTTTTCCTTTTGACTACAGCAAATTGGGCATTTCCCTCCAGCTCATGAAATACATATCTGGCGGAAATAAACAGGTGTAATATATGTTGGGTCAGAAGGCAGGTTGGTGGTCACTGCCTGCGCCGCAAGGGGACCTAGAGGCTGCACAGGCGAGTGAGGGGCCGGGAAAGAAGTGTAAGGTTTGGGCAGATCCGCCGCAGGCAGGCCAAAAATCTCGTATATTGCTTCCTTTCTCCAAACTCTTACCTCATGCCAAAGCTTACCGACGCTTCTTCTTCCCGCAAATGGCGCTGGATGGCCCCCCTGGGCCTGACCGCGGTGGGCCTGGGCCTCAGCTTGACCGGCGAGGCCATCATCCTTAAAATGCAGGTGGCCCCCGCCTGGCAATGGGTCCTGCTGGGGACCCTGGGCCTCGTGGCCGTGAACGCGGGTCTCTCTATCTTTGGCGATGCGGTCAAGCGCCGTATGTGGGCCGAATGGGAAGAACAAGAAAAGGACGAGCCAGCCTCGTCAGCCCCCTGATCCTTTACCAAGCCTCCCCGCTCATGCCGATTTCCCTCACCCCCGAAGAATTCACGGTCCTCTCTGACCGGGACTTTATGCCCCGCAAGCAGCAGGTATGCCTCAAAGTCGAGCAGTTGCTGGGGGACCTGCAGCAGCGGCTTGAGCCCGCGGTACAAACCCAAGCTGGTGTGCTCCCTGCTGCCGTGGCCCAGACGCCCGGCAAACTCTCCAAAGGCGAAAATTACCAGAGCTATGCCTACCGATTGCTGGACTACCCCCGGGTGTTCAGCGGAGAGGACATGTTCAACTTTCGCAGCATGATGTTGTGGGGCCACCCCTTTGGCTTTCACCTAATGCTGGCCGGGCAGTACCGCGAGGCCCTGCTACCGCAATTGCTGGCCCGGCGGGGGCTGCTGGACGAGGGCTTTTTGCTGTCGGCCCAGCCGCAGCCCTGGATCTGGGAGCCACAGCCGACTCAGCAGCCGGTTTTTGCCCAGCTCGACGATGAAACGGCTCTTCGCCTGACCGGGGAGCGGGCCTTTTTCAAGCTGAGCGTCTACCTGCCGCTCGCTCGCTGGGCCGAGCTGCCTGCTTTCGGGCTGGAGGTATGGCAAAAGCTGCTGCCGTTGTTGGTTTGATAGCGGTAGGCTATTCTGCCAGTCTCCCCACCACCTTCATGCGTTTAAAGACCGAGGCCGTATGCGGCGCATCGGCCAACTCGGCGGTGAGGTCTTGCCCGGACCACTGGCGCAACGGCCTGAGATCGGAAGAGCACACGTCTGAACCAGTCACGTGAAACGATCTCGTATGCCGT
>CAZIVQ010000362.1:0-5211 GCA_964542415.1 uncultured Bacteroidia bacterium
CCTCATCCAGCGAATTACTAGTCACCTCCTTGACCATGGGCATCTGTCCTTTGGTGAAAATCAGCTTGAGCTGCTGCCGGGAGGCGATCAGGTTGTCGATGCGGGTCTGGAGAATTTTGAGGTTGAAGGGTTTGGGGATGTAGTCGTCGGCCCCGGTTTCCAAGCCCTCCACCCAGTGCTCGACCGCATCGCGGGCGGTAAGCAAAATGACCGGAATGTGACTGGTCTGCACATTGCCCTTGAGGTGGCTGCACAGCTCCAGGCCATCCATGACCGGCATCATGATGTCACTCACGATGAGCTGCGGGGTGTATTTCCGGGCCAGCTCCAGGGCTTCCTTGCCGTTGTCTGCCCCCAATATCCGGTATTGCCCCTGTAAGCTCTGGCTGAGAAAAGACCGGAGGTCGTAGTTGTCCTCCGCGATGAGCAACAGCGGCTTTTGGGCATCTTGCGCTTCCACCGGGGCTTCGGGCTCCTCCTGGATTTGCAGCTCTTCCTGTGCCAGGTTGACCTGGGTGGAGAGGTTCGAATAGTACGGCTGGGGCGAATCCACGATTTCATTCTCCGCAAAAGCCTCCGCTGCATAGGGCAATTCGAAGCCAAAACAACTCCCCTGCCCTACCTCGCTGTCCACCCAAATCTTCCCGTGCATGCTCTGAACCAGCTCCTTGCACAGCGCCAAGCCGATCCCCGAGCCGTGCAGCTTGCGGTTGGCCTGGTTTTCTACCCGGTAAAAATGATCGAAAATGTGCGCCTGCTGGTCCGCCGGAATGCCCGGACCGCTGTCTATCACCAGAAAACGCGCCCGGCCTTTCTCCAGAAAACACAGCCGCAAACGGATGCTTCCCTGCTTCGAACTGTACTTAAAGGCATTGCCCAGTAGGTTGAACAGCACATTCTCGATTTTTTCGGCATCAAAAAAGGTGGGGCCTTCCGGCTTCCCCACTACCTCCAGCCGGTAAGCGATCTGCCGCTGCTCGGCCAGGTGAGAAAAGGAATCGAACACCTCCTGTACAAACGTCTTCAGGTCCGCTGCACCAGCCCGCACCTTCAGCTTGCCTGACTCCAGGCGACGAAAATGCATCAGTTGGTTGATGAGGTGCAGCAGGCGCTGGGCGTTGCGGTGGACGATACGCAGGGTACGACCCGTCGGCGAATCTCCGGCATGCTTTTCCAGCAGGTCCAGCACCGGATCGATGATCAGGGTCAGCGGGGTGCGGAACTCGTGGGAGATGTTGGTAAAAAAGCGCAGCCGCAGCTGGTTGACCATTTTCACCTGCTCGTTCAGCTCGATGAGGTCGACCTTTTGCTTTTCCAGCTTGGCATTCTGCTCCTCAATCTGATGGGTGCGGCGCATCACTTCCTGTTCGAGTTTGTCTTTTTGCTGGTGCAGGTAGCGGGTGCGCAGGCGGATGTAGGCCATGACCAGCACCACGCCCAAAGCGATCATCAGCCCGGTGAACCAGCCCGTCTCCCAGAAAGGCGGCTTCACCAGCACCCAAAGCGAAGCGGTATTGGCCGACACCATCCTGTCCTCGTTCAGGGCCCGCACCTGAAAATGGTAGCTCCCGCCCGAGAGGTTGGTGTAGTTGGCAAAATGCCGCTCGGCCGGCACTTCTACCCAGTCGGGGTCTACCCCTTCGATGCGGTACTGGTAGGTGAGCCGCTCGGGCAGGTAGTAAGCCAGGGCCGCAAACTCGATGGAGAACACATTGTCCTGGTAAGAAAGCTGCACCGTGTCGGCCAGGGCCGAGGAGCGGGTCAAAGCCACCTGCCCGTGGCGCTTCTCCCCTACCGCCAGCGACTGGTTCAGTACCTTGAAGTCGGTGATCACCACTTCGGGCGAAAACGGAAAGGGCTGGATGGCCTGGGGGTCGAAAAAGCTGAGCCCGCTCACCCCCCCGAAATACAATTTCCCGTCTGGCCCCTGGTCCGAAGCGCTCCAGTAAAATTGGTTGTCGAGCAGCCCATCGGAGCGGTAATAATTGGACACCGCGCCCGTCTCGGGCTGAAAACGCGCCAAGCCGTAGTCGGTGCTGAGCCAAAGCGCGCCTTCCGGGCCCGGCTCGATGCTGTAAATGGTGTTGTTGCACAGCCCATCGGCTTGGGTGATGGCCTTGAAGCCGGTCAGCTCTCCCTCGGTCAATTCTGCCTGTAACAAGCCACTGCCAAAGGTCCCCAGCCAAATGTGGCCGCGTTCGTCTTGGTGGAGAGAAATGACGTAGTCCCCGGTCATTCCCCGGTCCCGGTAGGTGTTCAGGCCAAAATAGGCCACCTTTTCGGGGGTTCGTTCTCCGGGCTGAAGGCTCCCGGCCGCAAAGCGATAGGCTCCCTGGGTAGTGCCTACCCAATAGTAGCCCTCCCGATCCCGCATGAGGCAACCGATCGCGATGGGCTCACCGGGTTCCCCCGGCCGCAGGGGCACCGGCCCGAATGCGCCGGTCTTGGGGTCAAACCACAGCAGCCCACCCGAGGTCCCGACCAGCCAAAAACCACGGGGATCGGCCAACATCGACGAAACAAAATTAGTTCCGACGCCCGCGCCATCAGGATAAAAATGCTCGAAATTCCCCAGCTGCCCCTCGATCATCCGGTTGACGCCCCCGCCCCAGGTGCCGATCCACAACGCGCCCAGGCTGTCCCGGTGAATGGTGGTGACAAAGTCGCTGCTCAGGCTCTGGGGCCGGTGCGAATCGTACGGGGTGTGGCGAATGTCTCCGCTGGCCAGGTCCACCCGGTTGAGGCCGCCCCCCGCCATACCGACCCAGAGGTAATCTTCCTCCACCAGGACCGAGTTCACCGTCCGGTGGCTGAGGCTCTGCGGGTTGCCCTCTTCATGGGTGAGAAAGGCAAATTTCTTCTGAAATAAATTGTAGGTATTCAGCCCCCCCTTTTCGGTACCAATCCACACATTGCCCAGCGTATCGCAGAGTAAACTGTTCACAAAGGGGTTATTGAGCTGGGTTTGGGTGCCGGGACGGCCCGGGAGCGCCTCAAAGCGGTGGTTTCCCCGGTAGATACAAAGCCCTCCGAGGGTGCCGATGAGCAGGTCGCCGGCCACATCGCGGGCAATGGCCGTCACGGCATTATGCAACAGGCTGTAGGGATCGTCGGGGTCATGGAAGAATGCCTCGGGGGCGGCCGAAAGGTCGTCGTACCGGAACAAGCCCAAGCCCGTCCCCACCCAAAAAGGCCCCTCCGACTCCTGCCAGAAGACCCGCACGGCATGCAACTCGGGAATGTCCAAGGTCCAGGTCTGGCTCAGCTGGAGTTGGTTTCCGGTCCAGCTTACCCGCATGAAACGCTGGTTGGTGCCTACGAAGCAATCGCCTTTGGCGGTGGGAAAAAGGGAGGCAATGGGGACGCCAGGCAATGGCAGCTGATGCCAACGCGGCGTCTCCCGGCCCGACCCGGTCTCCAGCAAAAATACCCCGGCGGTTTGGGTCCCGATCCAGATTCGCCCGGACTCATCCTTGGCCATGGCTTCGATATCAGCGAAGCGCAGAGCCTCGGGCGCCCAAGCCACTGGTTCGAAGCGTTCCTTCACCAGGTCATAGATCGCCAGGCCCTGATCAGTGCCAATCCACAGCCGGTTATGGTCATCTTCGCATAGCTGCTGGATGAAATTGTCGGGCAAGCCATCGGGGTATTCACCCGCTTTCAACACCTGAAAACCGTACCCATCGTAACGGCATAAGCCGTTCCACGTAGCGATCCACAAAAACCCTTGCTGGTCCCGAATGATGTGGTCCACCGTGTTTTGAGAAAGGCCCTCTTCGGTGGTCAGGTACCGCATCCGGTAGGACTGCGTTACCTGGGCCTGCCCCCCGGCCCACGAAAAGATCCCGGTAGTAACGAATAGTAGTAGGAGTAGTCTCTGCATGCAAGCCTCTGATTTACAATATTTTATCCAAGCGAAGATAACTTTATTTTTTATGCCATTCTTCCTCAAGTAAGGAGAATGCCCCCCTGTCCCGAGCGTTTGCTTCTTTCTTCAAAATACGAAAAATTTAGCGTTTCCCTTTAGTAGCCAGGCCGGGAGAAGCCGGACCTGCCCTTCCTAACGTTGAAGTGGGGAACTAACGTTGGCAGGAAACATGATTACTTCGATCTCGCACGGATGTGCAATCCGTGGGAGAAAGCAGTTAAATCCCACACTGCTCATCTCCTCCTATGCAAAGCCAAAGCCCCGCATCGCTGCGGGGCTAAGCTGGTGTTGCCCTTTATATTCAGGCAACGCTACTACTACCTACTACCTAAAAACTGCTACTACTCAAGACCATATTTTGGGCGGTGCGATCAGGGCTTCAGGCGAATATGTACCACCGACTTGGCAGGCAAGGTCACCTTCAGCTGGTTATTTTGGGGCTTAGGCAACTCGAATTCTGCCAAAGTCACCTGCTCCTCCTGGCCAAAATCGTTGTACGCCTGCATGCGCTCAGCGGTGATGATTTGGCCCTCACTCTGGGTGTAAGCGTCGCCAGAAAGGTGGAGGGTAATGGGATGGTCCTGCTCGGGATCCAGGTTGCAAATGGTGAAATTGATGGCTCCGTCCTTGACCGAAGCCGAAGCATGCAGGGCCTTCATTTTCAAGCCCTCGTGCTCGTAATCCGGGCTGCCGATATTCACCGGCAATTGGGTGGCCCCCTGGTGAACCTGGTACATCTTGAAGACATAATAAGTCGGGGTGAGGACCATTTTTTCCTCTTGGGTAAGAATCATGGCCTGCAACACATTGACCATCTGGGCGATGTTGGCCATTTTGACGCGGTCGGCGTGCTGGTTGAAGAGGTTGAGGTGAATGCCCGCCACCAGGGCATCGCGCAGGGTGTTTTGCTGGTAGAGAAAACCCGGATTGGTCCCCGGCTCGACCTTAAACCAGGTGCCCCATTCGTCCACGATCAGCCCCACGCGCTTCTCGGGATCGTACTGGTCCATGATGTCGCTGTGGCGGGAGATCAATTCGCCCATATGCAGGGCCTTGTCCATGGTTTTGGCCCAGCCAACCTCGTCGAATTCGGTGGCCGAAACCTTGGGTTCCCAGCCTTCCGGCAAGGTATAGTTGTGCAGCGAAAGGCCTTGCATCAGCCAGGGCATAGACCCGACCTTTTGCATCATCACCCGGGTCCAGTTGTAGTCGTCCACGTTGGCGCCCCCGGCCACGCGGTAAATGTCGCCGCGGCAGTAAGTCGAAAATCGGCGGTAGAGGTC
>CAZIVQ010000363.1:0-5207 GCA_964542415.1 uncultured Bacteroidia bacterium
CTGCTTCGAATTTTGCTCTTCGAGCAGCACGCGTACGTTGTGGGAGCCGTCGGGATTGAGGGAGAGGACCACGTGCTTGGGGTCGGGCATGAGGCAATGGTGCAGGCCGGCCACGCCACTGAGCACTTCTTGGTAAGCCCCGGTGTGAAAAAAGCCGATAAACTGCTGCTTGCGGGTTTTGGGCAGGTAAATGGCGTCCACGTTGGCTTCGTGGTTGTAGTAGTCGTCGGAGTCGCAGGTCATGCCGCCGATGTAGACCCGCTCTACCGGGGCTTCCCAGTTGTTGATCGGCAGGCACATGAAGCGACGGTTCAGGGCCCATACGTCGGGCAGCATGGAGATGATGCTGCCGTCGATCATGTACCACTTTTCGCGGTCGTTTTGCTGCTTGCGGCCCAGCACGCGGAAGAGGGTGCAGCTGCTCTCGGCCACGGTGTAGGAGCCAAATTCGGTCACGATCTCCGGCTCGGGTACCTCATGCTCGGCGCAGATTTCCTTGATGGTCTTGACGATCTCGTCGATGACATAGGCGTAGTCGTACTCGAAGTCGAGGGAGTTGCGGAAAGGCATGCCGCCACCGATGTCGAGCTTGTCCAGGTCGGGATTGACCTTGTAAAAACGGCAGTAAAGGTTGACAAAGCGGCGCAATTCGCTCCAAAAGAAGGGCGTATCGGAAATGCCGGTATGCACGAAGAAATGCAGCAGGGTGACCTTGTAGTTCTTGTCGTCTTTGATGCGACCCTGGAAAAAGTCGATGATGTCGTCTTCGCGCATGCCGAGGCGCGAGGTATAAAAGCTTGAGTCTGGCGGTTCTTCCGTAGCCACCCGCATGCCGAGGTTGCAGGGTTCTTCCAGCTCGCTCTGGTAGAAATTGAATTCCTCGCGGTTGTCGAGGATGGGGATGATGTTGCGGAAGCCATCGTGAATCATGTCCACGATGTACTGCTTGTATTCGTAGTCCTTGAAGCCATTGCAGATGACCATGATGTCCTTGCTTAGCTGCCCGGAGCGGTGGAGCGAAGCGATCATCGGCAGATCGAAGGCCGAGGAGGTCTCCAGTTGCACGTTGTTTTTGAGCACTTCGGTCAGAATGTGCTTAAAATGCGAGCTTTTGGTGCAATAGCAATAGGTGTATTTGTTCTTGTATCCCTGTTTTTCAATGGCTTGGGAAAAATACCGCCGGGCTTCCTGAATTTTTTTAGAAATGACTGGCAGGTAGGTAAAGCGCAGCGGCGTTTTATAAGTTTCAATCAGTTCCATGATGTTTACCCCATGGAAGTGAAGTTCGTCCTCCAATACCTGAAAGCCATCGGGAGGGAAAAAGTAGCTTTGCTTGAGAAACTCGTGGTAGTTTTGCATGAGATAGGATCAAGGGAAAAAGGCACGCAAAAATGAAAAAATCTTTTTATAAATTTTGTGTGATTAACCCTTTACCAGGGATTTTGTGTAAAAATCCCAGAATAAACAACCTGGCAAAACCGCCAAGGAAACAAGTCACGCTTAGGCTACGCCTTATTTGTGCCTCTCTCAACCCTGCTTTACCAACCAGACTTGCCTGGGGGCATCCGTCCCCCTACCTTTGCAGTCAAATTTTTCAGCTTTTTCGGGCAACCTTCTTTGCTGGCGCGACTTTCCCCAACAAGCGCCCTGAGCAGCTGTTACTTTTCTTATGAAACCACAAACCGCCACCATCGAACTGCGCTGCTTGCGCCAGGAAGACTTGCAGAGTATGAATGCAGCCATGGAGCGCGCCTACCCGCTTTCGGATGGCATGCACTGGACTGCGAGTGAGATCCGCAAGCTGCTCAAGATCTTTCCCGAAGGCCAGCTCTGTGTCACCGTCGACGGCGAAATCGCCGCCGTGGCCCTGGCCCTGATCATTGACTACAAAAAATTCGGGGACAACCATACCTACTACCAGATCACCGACGAGGACCGCTTCACCACCCATGAAGAGGAAGGCGATGTCCTCTACGGCATAGAGGTCTTTGTCGACCCCCGCTATCGCGGCATGCGCCTCGGCCGCCGCCTCTACGATGCCCGCAAAGAACTCTGCGAGTCGCTCAACCTCCGCGCCATCATTGCTGGGGGCCGTATCCCCAACTATACCCAGCATGCCGAGGAGCTGACCCCGCGCCAATACATCGAGAAGGTGCGCATGAAGGAAATCTACGATCCTACCCTCACCTTCCAACTTTCCAACGACTTCCACGTGCGTAAGGTCCTGCGCAATTACCTGCCAGAGGACGCCCAATCCGAGCAATATGCCACCTTGCTCGAATGGAACAACATTTACTACGAAGAAAAAGAAGAGCTCATCAAAAGCACCAAGAAGGTGGTGCGCATCGGGCTGGTGCAATGGCAAATGCGCATGTTTCGGGACTTCGAGGCCGTGGTGGACCAGGTCGACTACTTCGTCGACGCAGTGAGCGCCTACCATTCTGACTTCATCCTCTTCCCCGAGCTGTTCAACGCCCCCCTGATGGCCGAATTCAACCACCTGGGCGAGGCCAAGGCCATCCGCGGCCTGGCGCAGTATACCCAACCCCTGGTGGAGAAATTTCAGGAAATGGCCATGGCCTACAATGTCAACATCATCGCTGGCAGCATGCCGTCCATTCGCGAAGACGGCACCTTGCACAACGTGGCCCATCTCTGCCGCCGCGATGGTACCACGGATTCTTATGACAAAATCCATGTGACGCCTTCGGAGACCAGTTCCTGGGGCATCACCGGCGGGGACCGCATCAAAGTCTTTGACACCGACTGCGGCAAAATCGGCATTCTGATCTGCTACGACGTAGAGTTTCCGGAGATTGCCCGCCTCTACGCCGAGCAAGGCATGCAGCTGCTGTTTGTGCCGTTTCTCACCGATACCCAAAACGGCTACTACCGGGTGCGGCGCTGTGCGCAGGCCCGGGCCATCGAGAACGAATGCTACGTGGCCATTGCCGGCTGTGTAGGCAATTTGCCCAAGGTAAACAACATGGACGTGCAGTATGCACAGTCCGCCATTTTTACGCCTTCTGACTTTGCCTTTCCTACTAACGCGGTCAAGGCAGAAGCCACACCCAATACCGAGATGACCGTCATCGCCGACGTGGACCTCGAGCTGCTCAAAGAGCTACACGAGTACGGCAGCGTTCGCACCCTCAAAGACCGGAGGCATGACCTCTACCAGCTCAAATTGACCCCGGAAAAGCTGGCCAAGCAACGCAAAGAGCAGGAAAAAGCCCTGGACAAATAGGCAAAGAGCCTGCAAGCGGGAATCCTTGCAGGCACCACAAAAAGCCGCTGGCCTAGTCGCGGGCTGTTCCCCCTGCGGGATAGAACTTGCTCGCAGGGATGACAAATCCGCGCAAGATATGAGCAGCGAGGATGGGTCAACCCCTTGCTGCTCATGGGAAAGTGCCAACGAGAACAGCCCAGGCTTAGTCGTCTTTATCGCGAAGAGGCCGACGACGCTGAATGCGCTCGAAGGAAGTCGAAACGCTGTCTTCCTCCTCTGCTTCGTCCTCGCCATCGAAGGTGATCAGTTCGCCTTCTTCTTCGATTTCTTCGGAATGAACTTCGATGAACTCGATCTCCTGTCGGGTAGCCTCCGCCACCTTGAGGTGGTTGCCATCGACAAATTCTCCGTTCAGTTCACTGATGGCCTCTTCGGCGTCGGCTTTGAACGCCATGTCTACCAAGGCGGAATAGGTGTCCTTACCCCTGTCTGGAAGCGCTTGCCGAATCGCAGACCGTACCTCCCCAAAGTCCTCAAACAGCTCAAACAACTCCTCGGCGGAGGTGGATCTGTCCAGGTTAGAAACGCGGATTTTCATCTCAGGCTAGAATGGATAGAAAAGAAAAAAGATGAATAAGTAACTTGGTAACAAGTCAAGAATAACCTACCGGTTTTTAAGTATGAGGCAATAAGTACAAGAAGCTGTCCATCAAGGATTTCCTGCCGGCATATCGCCATCTTCGATTTGCGTCTTTGCGTCTACCGGTTTCTCCGGCATCCTAGATTTGCGTGAAAAAATTGGAACAAGTTATTCTTGGCGTCTTGCTCAACATAACGAACTCCCCGGTGCGCACAAAATAGTTCTTTTAGCAGCGGCTCCGGGTAGCGAACCGGTGATACCCCATGTAAAGGCATCATCTCTAGGCGAAAGGAGGAAAAAAACTGAGATTAATCCAAGACAGCAGGTCAAAAAAAGTCTGGACTTTTCCTTTCTGAGAAAGAAAAGCCCGGCAAGGGCTGCATAAAGTGCCTCTGACGCTAATTGGAAGCGAAGCGGTAGGCCTCCTCCGGGAGCTGCCAGGAATAGAGTAGCTGACCCGTTTCGTCAAATTTGTACTTGTAAGCCGGCGCATCATCGTAGTGCTCAATTTCGACGATATACGCCATATTTTGGCCTTGCCATTCGTCTTTGAGCACAAACATGGTAAACCCTTTAGGCTGGTGTTGGCGCAAAAAGCTTGACAAAAAGCCCGGGTGCTCGCGCTTTGGCAAAAATGTCTGGGCTCCCTGCCAGATACCGGTGGGCTGGTAGAAAGCGATCACGTGGCGATCTTCCAGGTCCAGGGTCAATTGGATCAGGTTGTTGGGCTTATCTTGGCAATGAACCAAGACCGCCTCGGGGTAGTCCAAAGAATAAGCTTGTTCGACCGCCAGGGGAATAAAGTTATTGGGTAAAATCATAAAGGGTTTCTTAAACAGTTGGTACCGGACCGGCCAAAGAGAAGCCCCTTTAGCAAATTGGCACCAGGTGAATGAGTAACATCCGCTAAACAGCCTACAGGCAGCCATCAAAAGATGCGCCTGTAAAAAAACGCCTGTGAGCACACAGACAAGCGCAGGCAGCAAGGCCTACGACGAGCACGGAGTTAGTGATGAATGAGAAACCCCCTCTTCAGATTTGAAGGGAATAGCACAATGCGCAACAAGGATGATGGTACATAGCGAATGTATGTCATGATTAGTTCCTTCGAAAAAGGTATTCATTGCCTGGGAAAAAATAACCACTCTTCACACAAAATCTATTAGGATATTAGCATGAATCCTGAAGGATAGCCATTTGTTTGGGGGAATACCTGAAAACAATCCCGGCGATCGCCCTAAACCCTGTCAGCGTTCCCAAAAACGCTGACAGGGTTACAGGAATAGCTTTAGCCCAGCACACCTTAATTTGATTCGGGAAAATGTTGACTTGATTGAG
>CAZIVQ010000364.1:0-3711 GCA_964542415.1 uncultured Bacteroidia bacterium
CTTCTCCACTCACCACCGCCCCTTCCATGAAGCCCTGCCACTCGGCGAGGTGCTCGCCCGCGAAGTAGACCTTTTTAAAAGGCTCATGGATTTCGGGCATCAGGGTGGTCAGCTGGCCGCGGCCGTACATGGCGTAGGCCCCCATGGAGTAGCGGTCGTTGCCCCAGTAGTAGCTTTGCACCCGCAGGATCTTGTCCGAGACATCGCCGAAGGCAGGCCGCAGCGACTCAGCCAGGATCTGCTTTTTCACTTTTTGGGGCTGGGCCGCCATGGCCATGGCCTTGTCGCCGGTGAGGTAAGAGACCAGCACACCTTCGGGGCCGGGCTGGGTTTTGGTCCCGTGGTAGAAATAATGCCCAAAGCCGTCGGTGATCATGTCGAAATTCTCCTCGCCCCAGAAACGCTCCGAGCAGTGCAGCATCACCTTCATGATGCGGGCGTACTGGAGCTGGTCGAGGGCCAGGGCCTTGCCTTTGGGTAGCACCGGGTCCCACGCGATCTGCTGCAAGGCAAAGGTGGGGGCAGTACAAATGAGGCGATCCCCCTCGAAGGTCTCTCCCCCGGCGGTGGTGAGGGTGACCCCGGAGCCCCGCTGCGAAATAGCCGCGACCTTGGTGCGCAGGCGGATGTTTTCCTCGCCGATCTGCTGGGCCAGGGCTTGGGGCAGCAAGCTGTTGCCGCCCACGATCTTGTAGTCCATCTCGTTTTTGGGGCTGGCCTCGGCGTACTCGGCCAGGGCAGAATAAGCCGACACGATGCGGATGCTCTCCCCGAAGTCGGTGCTGTCGGCCAGCTCGCGGAGCTGTAGGTCCCGGGCGGGGATGCCCGCCTCTTGCAGGTAGCGCCACCAGTCGATCTGGTCAAGCCGCTCGAAATCGCGCTTGCCCATGCTGCGGTAGCCCTGTAGCAGGTCGGAAAATTTTTCCTGCCAGCCTTGGCTGTAGCTCCACTGCTGCGGGCTGGCATAGCGGCCCTGGTAGATCAGGTGGGTGTCGAACTGGTTGTTGTGGGTTTCGAGCCCCAGCTCGCGGCAGAGTTCGAGCAGGCGAAAATGGGAAGAGCCGATCCATTCTGCCCCAAACTCAACGGGAAACCCTGGTCCCATTTGCTGGGTGAGGACGCGGCCCCCTACGCGGCCCTGAGCCTCGAACAGGGTCACTTTCAGCCCCGCTTGGGTGAGTTTGTAGGCGGCGGCGAGGCCGGCCAAGCCCGCGCCGATGATCAGCACGTGACGGTCTTTGCGAATGGTAGCGGCTTGCAGGCCCGTGGCGGTCAGCAGGCCCAAACTGGCCAGGCTGCTCTGCTTCAGGAAAGTGCGGCGAGTAGGCATAGGTAAGGAAGTTTGGAAAATTCAAAAGGGAAAAGGAAATTCCGCATTTTTGCGGAAAGGAGGGTAATTTGCCGCGAAGTTTTTTTAGCGATGTGGCGATGAGCGATGAGCGACAAGCGACTGAGCGATTGAACGACGAGCGACTAAGCGATTGAACGATACAGGACTGAGCGACGAGCGATAAACGACGAGGAATTAACATTCTCCGCGACCTTTGCGCCTCCTCTGCGCCCTCTGCGTTAAAAAAACAGCATAGTAACCCCATCATTTTCATGCGTAAATTCTTTCAGCTAGCCCTTTTCCTTAGCCTTTCTTTGCCCGCAGTGGCGCAAACCCAGCTGCAGGTCATGCACTACAACCTCCTGCGCTTTGGGCCGCCCTGCGAAGGGGTGAGCATCAGCGAGAAGTACAACTGGCTAGGCACCATCCTCGATTATTACCGGCCGGACATCATGACGGTCAACGAGCTGGCGCCCAACGTGGCCTACGTCAACGGCATCAAAGCCCTGGGCTTTGCCTACACCGATGCGGTCGAGGCCGCGAACTTCACCAACCAGGCCAACTCTGAGATTGTCAACCAGCTGTTTTACAACTCTGACAAGCTCGGCTTGCTGGGGCAGCGCGTCATCGCCAACCCCATCCGCGACCTCAACGTCTATTCGCTCTTCGTGCAGCCCGAGCTGCTGCCGCCGGGGGCAGACACGGTCTTTTTGCACTGCGTGGTGGTCCACTTCAAGGCCTCCAACGGCTCCGCCGATCGGAATGCCCGGGCCGTGGCCGCGCAAGACATCATGCAATGGCTCAGCGCCAATCCCCTGCGGGGTAGCATCATGCTCCTCGGCGACCTCAATGTCTACAACCCGGCTGAGGGGGCTTACCAAAACCTGACCGCTTACAGCGACACGGCCCTGCGCTTCGTGGATCCCCTGGGATTGGGTGCCACCTGGAGCGGCAGTAGCTTTGCTCAATACCACACCCAATCGACGCGGAACAACAGCTTCGACTGCGGTTCGGGCGGTGGCATGGACGACCGTTTCGATATGATTTTGGCGAATAAACCGCTGTGGCGGGGCGAGGCGGGGCTGCGCTACGTCTCGGACAGCTACGCCGCTTTGGGTAACAATGGCCAAAGCTACAACAACGAGCTGCTGTGCAACGGCTTTGTGCCCTCCGGGGTCTGCGTGGCGCTGAAGCAGTTTTCCGACCACCTGCCGGTGGGCCTGCGCCTCTCGATCGACGGAGCAGTGAGCCGCACGCGGCCGCAGGACCACGGCTTACAGCTGGGCTGGACCCGGCTGCCGGGCAGCGAGGAGCTGCTGCTGCGGATAGCGCAGCAGCAGGGCGTGCAGCCCCTGACCTTGAGCCTCTACGACCTGCAAGGTCGCCGCCTGCGGGTGGAAGCGGTGCTGCCGGGCGAGCGGCGCTGGTCCCTGCCGGGGCTGGCTCCCGGCCTCTATTTGCTGCGGCTCGAAGACGCCCAAGGCCGCGTGCTTAGCCGCAAAATGCGGTGGTAGGTGAAGGCGGCGATGGCTCGTGTGGCGCTGCGGGTCGGGCGGCCAAGGCTGCCCGACCCGCAGCGCCCTGATCATTATTCTCCCTCTTTCCTCCGCGACCCAAATCAGGCGAGCCTTGCTTGATTTGGGTCTTTTTGTGCCAAAATGACAGGTTGTAGGGAAGGGAAAAGAAGCTTTTTTCAGATTCATCAACGAACAACATGTCATAATGGCAGTTTTTGTCGGTTGGCACTGGAGTTGAACTTTGCCAGGTGTAGGCGCTGAACTTTGGGCGCTTACTCAAAACAACCATTGTTCAACTCAAAATACCTTTGTTATGACCCTCGTAAAGTATAACCGCAACCGCCTTTCGCCGCGTTTCCCCTCGCTGTTTGACGAGTTCTTTGGTCGAGACGCGTTTGACCTGAATCCTTGGCATGGGCAACGTCCCGCTGTGCCCGCGGTAAACATCCGCGAGGAGGACGACCACTTCGCCATTGAGCTGGCTGCGCCTGGCTTGAAGAAGGAAGATTTTCAAGTCGCCTTGAACGACAACACTTTGACCATCAAGTCGGAGCGGCAGGTGGAAAATGAGGAGACGAACGACGAGCAGAAGTTCACCCGGCGTGAGTTTTCTTATCAGGCCTTTGAGCGCAGTTTCACCCTGCCGGAGACGGTGGATACCGAAGGGATCTCCGCTCGCTACGAAGATGGGGTGCTGCTGCTGACCCTGCCGCGCAAAGCCGAGGCGCAGGTGGAGACCCAGCGCACCATTGAGATCGGCTAAGCGCCGACCCAAAAGACGTATCCAGTTTTTGAGCAGCCCCGCCGGGATCGGCGGGGGTGTTTTTGTTTTTTTCACCCCAACCCCGCTAAAAAAAATTGTTT
>CAZIVQ010000364.1:3721-5190 GCA_964542415.1 uncultured Bacteroidia bacterium
GGCCAGGAAATCGCCCCTTTCCTGGCCCCCGCCCTCTGCCGGCCTACGGCTACCTATTCCACCCAATCCGCAATAAACACATTGGTCTCCCGCGTGCCGCCGTTGAAGCGGTTCGAAGAGAAGACGAGCTTGCTGCCGTCGTAGCTAAACATGGGGAAGGCGTCGAAGGTGTCGTCGTAGGTGATTTGTTCCAGGCTGCTGCCGTCGAGGTTGACCAGGAAGAGGTTGAAAGTGCGGCCGCCGGAGGCGTGGTTGGAGGCGAAGATGACCTTTTCGCCGGAGGGGTGGAAGAAGGGGGCCCAATTGGCGTTGCCCAGCTCGGTGATGCGGCGCAGTTCGGAGCCGTCGACGTTGCAGACGTAGAGTTCCATGTCAGTCGGAGCGACGAGGCCCTGGGCGAGCAGCTCCCGGTATTCCTGCTGGGCGGCTTCAGTCTGCGGACGCGAGGCCCGAAAAATCAGCTTGCTGCCGTCAGGGGAGAAAAAAGCCCCGCCGTCGTAGCCCAGCCCGTCTGTGACCTGGATAAGGTTGCTGCCGTCGAGGTCCATGACGTAGAGCTCGAGGTCGCCGCTGCGGGTGGAGGTGAAGACGATTTTGTCGCCTTGAGGCGATAAGGTGGCCTCGGCGTCGTAGAAGTCATTGTCGGTCAGGCGGCGCAGGTTGCTGCCGTCCTTGCGGGCGACGTACAGCTCGTAGCTGTCGTAGATGGGCCAGACGTACTTCTGAACCTTGCTGCGGTCGATGGCGGGCGGGCAGGCCTCGCTCGCGGCATGGGTAGAAGCAAAAATGACGGTGCTGTCGCCCGGCAAGAAATAGGCGCAGGTGGTGCGCCCGGTGCCGGTGCTCACCCGCTGCATCTCAAAAGACGCTTCAGGTGAAGTGGGGATATCCGCCCAGAAAATCTGGTCACAGGGAATACCTGAGGCCTCGTGGGTGCGCTGCAAGACCAGCGAGCGGTCGTCGAAGCTGAAGTAGGCCTCGGCATTGTCGCCGCCGAAGGTCAGCTGGCGGATGTTGCGCAGGTGGGTCTCTTGCGGGTAGCGCAAAGAGTCGGTGGCAGGCGCGGTTTCGGCCGCCTGCTCTGACTCGGTCGCCGGTTGGCAGGCCCAAAGCCATCCCAGCAGGCTTATACAACATAGCATTCGAATAGTCATAGGGAGGTATAGGTAAAAGTTGGGACGCAAATTAGAAAATCCTCCCTTGGGCTGCCAAGGATGCGAAAAAAACTTTTGGCAGAGGCAGCCTTTTGTTTTCTTTGCCCGTTGTTGTAGGTAGAAATGGGAAATGCACCCATTTAAAACGATTTCGCCACCAAGCTACTACTACTATATTTTGGTGATGAGGGGCTGCCTTCCGGCAAGCTCCTCATTTTTTTGTTGGCTTGCTTTGATCTCCCGAACCCAAGCGCTCAAAAGCCCCCCGACCTCGCAGGTTTCCGCCGCCCCAAGGCGGCGAACCTGCGAGGTCTT
>CAZIVQ010000365.1:0-5188 GCA_964542415.1 uncultured Bacteroidia bacterium
TGGAAAATTTAAAAGATTACATGGAGCCGCCCGCTTTGGGGTTCAAAGATGTGGAATAAATCCCCTAAAACTCCAAGGGGAGCAACCCCCGCCTGCGCTACCGCTACCATCGCCGCCTCAAAATCCTCAATGAGGCAGGGCTGAAATACGCCAAGCTCACCCTCTCCGTCAATACCGGTGACTACAAAGTCCAGATTCAAGAAGTAGAAGCCCATACTTACCGGCTCAACCCCCAGGGAGAACTGGTAGGATTTAAAGTGACCAACCGGAACATCAAAAGAACCTACCGGGACCGGGGGAAAGCGAAGTTGGAGATTACTTTTCCGCTGGTAGAAGTAGGCAATGTCATCGAATATTCCTTCACCGTCACCACGCGCAACCTGCTGGAAGTTACCCCTTGGTATTTTCAATCGGACCTGCCGGTGTTGGTGAGCGAACTGCACACCTACCTGCCGCAGGCTATCCGCTACGTACCCTTTTTTCAGGGAGCCACTGCTGGCCTGGAACATGCCTGGGAGCCTTTCAGTCGCCCTGGAGGCGGGATACCCATTCACCATTCTCCCTCCGAGTGGGCCGCCACCCCGCATCATGGCATAGAAAACCACTACACCTTACAGCGAGGTGAACACCACCTTTACCGGATGGTTGACCTCCCTGCGTTGACCCAAGAGGCCATGGCTCCAGACGCCCGGTCCTATGCTGCCTCCCTACGGCTGCGCCTGGCCGAGCAAGACCTGCGCCTCAGTGTCAGTAATCCTCTCTATGAGACCTGGCAAAAGCTCGACCGCGACCTCCACAAGCGCTACCGGATGCGCCGCCGCGACAAGCGCAGCGTGACCGAATGGCTGGGCCAGCGCTTGCTACGAAGCGAGCCTCCCCAACAACTGCTCACTTCCATCTATGAGAGGGTCAGGACGCGCTTTCGGTGGGACAGTACCTACACCCTCCAACCCGGTCGTTGGGAGCAAGCCCTCAAGCGGGCGGGAGGCCAGGCTACCGGGGCAGAAATCAACCTGCTGCTGGCCCATTGCCTGCAAGTAGCGGGCTTCGAAGCTTATCCCCTGCTCATTTCCACCCGGGATCATGGGCAAATTCAGACCCGCTATCCTCTCCTGACCCAGTTTAATCACCTGGTGGTGGTGGTCCATGAAAATGGAGACGAACTGCTGCTCGATGCCGCAGACCCCGAAGCTAGCTTTGGCTTGCTCGCCCCCAATGACCTCAACTATGCCGGCTACCTCATCAATGGAGAAGGGGGCCGCTGGGTGATGGTCGACCAGCTCAACCAGCGGGAGCGAACCATCATCAGTCGCTTTGACGTGATTCCTAGCGGGTTGCTGGTGGGCAATATTTCGGTTACCCATCGCGCTTCTACGGCCATGGTCGAGCGGCAGCGCCTCTCCCGTTACGATCAAGCGGGGCAAAAAAACTACTTTGCAGAGCATGTGCTCGACGGCATGCAGGCCGAAATCTATGAGCCGACCATCGACAACATGGACAATCCCCTGGAGCCGTTGGTTTTTTCCTGTGACATCAAAACCGGGGAATTTGTCAAAGTCGCGGGGGAGTACCTCATTATCGAGCCTATGATGATCCAGGCGCTGCTGGAAAATCCCTTGCCCCAAACCCAGCGAAAAGCCCCCGTAGACCTTTCCTATCCCATTCGGGAGGCCCTCATGATCGGGCTGCGCATTCCCGATAACTACGAAGTGGCTCAGTTACCGGCGCCGCAGCGGGTCCTGCTCCCCGACGGCGCTGGCTCCTTCACTTACAACGTGGTGACCATGGACGATGTGCTTTACTTTTCCAGCGTGCTGCTGCTGAAGCAAACTTTTTATTCTCCCCAGGATTACCATGCCATTCGCTCCTTTTTTGACTACATCGTCAGAAAGCATGATGAGGACATTGTCTTGAAGAAAAAATCACAAGTAGAGGAGTAAGCCGCGTAGGCACGGCAGAAGCAACCCCCAAAGCGGACCCATTGAGCCTTGCCACCGGCTGTGTTATGCCTTTTTTAAAGCTTCATCTCTTTTCCTAATATGGGCCAGGCCCGCTACCTTTGCCCCCAAACCCAATGTGCTCATGGCAGAAACCCTGTTATTGTCCCCCGATGCGACCCGGGCCCAGCGCTACGCAGAGTTGCTCCCTCAAATAGAGGCGGTCATCGCGCCCGAAACCGACCTCATCGCCAACTTGGCTAACGTCGCCGCCATGCTCAAAGAGGGCCTGGGATTTCTTTGGATCGGCTTTTACCGCCGCATAGGCGACGAACTCGTACTGGGCCCGTTTCAGGGTCCCTTGGCCTGTACCCGCATCGCCCTGGACCGGGGGGTTTGCGGAGCGGCCGCCACCCGGCAAGAAACCCTCATTGTCCCCAATGTCCACGAATTTCCTGGCCACATCGCCTGTAGCAGCCATTCGCAAGCCGAAATCGTGCTGCCCCTGGTCATCGAGGGCCGCACAGAACTGCTGCTCGACATCGACAGTGACCAGCTGGATGATTTTTCCGAGGTGGACCGGGTCGCCTTGGAGCAGGTAATGGCGGGCCTGGCGCGGCATTTTGCTGGCTAGTGCTTCTGGTCATGAGCAGCGGGCGATAAGCAGCAGGCCCATGAGCAGCGAGGGGATTAGTCCTCGCTGCTCATGGGTAGGGCAAAACCCCTCCCCTACCATGGGGCTTTCTGCGGCTTATCAGCCCCGGCAGGAGAAGTAACAACTTGGAGAAGCCGCGGACCGAGCTTGCTGATCAGCGAGGGGAACCGTAGCTTTGCTGACCAAGTTTAAGCCCATGCCTATATCGCTTTCTGCCATTCTCATCACCCTCAACGAAGAAGCCCATCTCAGGCGCTGTCTCGACTCCCTCCAAGGGGTGGTCGAAGAGATCGTGGTGGTGGATTCGTTTTCAACCGATGACACCGAAGCGATTTGCCGGGAATATGGGGTGCGCTTTTATCAGCGGACTTTTGCCGGGTTTGGAGACCAGAAAAACTTTGCCCTCGACCAGGCGAGCCATGACCATGTACTCTCGCTGGACGCCGATGAAGCCCTGAATGAGGCCCTGCGTGCCTCTATCCTGAAGGTAAAAGCCAATTGGACCCACGATGGCTACGCCCTCAGTCGCCTGAACTGTTATTGCGGGCATTGGGTGCGCCATGGGGCCTGGTATCCCGATGTGAAGCTGCGCCTGTGGGACCGGCGCCAAGGACGCTGGAACGCCAAAGCGGTCCACGAATCTGTCGTGCTGGCAGCAGGAGCCACCCAGGAAAAGCTGCCTGGAGAGCTGCTCCACTATTCGGTGGAAAGCGTGGCCGCGCACCTGCGTCAAATCAACTTTTTCACCAGCATAAAAGCTAGACAGGCGGTGGCCGAGGGAAAAAAGGCCAATTTACTCAAAGGCGTGGTCAAGGCAGGCTTTCGCTTTTTTCAGGATTATGTCTTGCGAAGCGGCTGGCGAGATGGGCCCTACGGGTTCATGATCGCCTGGAATTCTGCCTACGCCCGCCTGCTTGAACAAATGAAAATCCTCGATGCCCATCGCTCCCAAAAACCCGGAGCAAAGCCTGCTGCTAAACCTTGATCCCGGCTACCCCTTGAAAGGCCTCCCCTACCCGCTCGATCATGGCATCGTCGATCTGAAGATGGGTGACAAACCGAAGGTAATGCTCACCGAAGCTGGAGGCTTGGATGCCCGCGGCCTTGAGGTGAACCAAAAGCTGCTCGCGACTCAGCTTTTCGGGGTCAGGTTGGAAGATGACGATGTTGGTCTCGACGGGCATAAGTTGGCCGAGCCAGGGCTGCTGCTGTAGCAGGGCGGCGAGGCGGGCGGCGCGGCGGTGGTCCTCCGCTAGCCGGTCTACATGATGGTCGAGGGCGTAGAGCCCAGCTGCGGCCAGGATGCCTGCCTGACGCATGCCCCCGCCGAAGGCTTTGCGCACGCGCAGGGCTTCTTTGAGGTGGGCCCGACTGCCCAGCAGCACCGAACCTACCGGAGCCCCCAGGCCTTTGGAAAGGCAGATCGAAATGGTGTCGAAGAGCCGACCGAAAGCTCGGGGGTCCTGCCCCTTGGCGACGAGCGCATTGAATAGGCGGGCTCCGTCGAGGTGGAGGCCCAGGCCGCGGCGCTCACAGAGCGTCCGGATTTCCTCCAGCACCGGCATTTCGTAGCAAGACCCCCCGCCTTTGTTCGCCGTATTTTCCAGCGAAACCAAAGATGTGCGGGGAAAATGAACATCTTCGGGCTTGATCGCCTTTTTTATTTGGGCCGCAGTCAACCGCCCTCGGTCACCCGGCAGCAGCTGGACGGAAATGAGGCTGTTGGCGGCGGGGCCGCCGCCTTCATACAAATAGATGTGGGCATTTTGTTCACAGATTACCTCATCCTGTGGGCGGGTGTGTACGCGCAGGGCGATCTGGTTGCACATGGTTCCGGAAGGGCAAAAGAGGGCCGCTTCCATGCCGAAGTGATCCGCCAGGCGCTCTTGCAAGGCATTGACCGTGGGGTCTTCGCCGTAGACATCGTCGCCTACCGGGGCCTGGGCCATGAAGGCTCGCATGCCGGGGGTGGGCTGGGTAAGGGTATCGCTGCGGAGATCGATCATTTTGTAGAGAAGAGAAAAAAGAGGAAAGAAAAAAGAGAAGGGGAAAAGGACGGGGAAGTCGAAACGGTAGCAAAATTAGCGTTTCTGGGTTAATCCTGTATATTCGAAGCAAATTGATGCTTCGTCCTTCAGGCAACAAATTTTTTGGCCAAAATTAAGCATTGACATGAGCAGACGAGTCTATAGACGATCGGAGAGCGGAAGCATCCTGCAACCGGGGCGCAAACTGCTGCGCAAGCGGGGCAGCCTCACCGGCGTGGCCGCCGGGATCGCCGATTATTTCGGTTGGAACCCCACGGTGGTACGCCTGGCTTTTATGGTGGGGGTGTTTTTCAAAGGGTTTGGCCTGCTGGCCTACCTGATTCTGGCGGGGATCATGCCCAAGGAGCGCAGCGAAGACACGGAGCGCGAAACCCTGTTTTCTGACCGTAGCCTTTCTTCCCATGTCAAAGAAAATGTCTTCTACGAAGCCACCGGGGAGGCCAGCGAACATCCCTTCGAGGACGTGCGCATCGTCTGCTCCAATTGCGAAACCCTCGGCAAATCCCACTCGAATTTCTGCCACAAATGCGGCAAGCCCCTGACCTGAG
>CAZIVQ010000366.1:0-5186 GCA_964542415.1 uncultured Bacteroidia bacterium
TCTTGGGTGCGGGGGGCAGTTGATCGATGGGCTGCGGGGCGAGGCGCTCGCAGGCGGCGAGGAGGAGAAACAGCGCAGAAAAAAAAGCCAGGGTTTTCATTTTCAGGGATGCTTATAGGTTGAGGAAACAACATACAAAAGGAGGTAAAGCAATTGCAAGCACGATCAGCAGGGGTGCGCCCCCTTCAGGGTCGAAGCGAATGGGGCGCCTTCAGCTACAAAGGTTTCACCCCGCTGGGGTGAAAAGCCCCCACGACCGCCTAGCAGTCGCACCTTTGTAGCCCAACATGTCTCTCCCTACCACCGACCCCAGCGGGGTCGAACCTTGCGATTGCCTTAGGTGAGGGGATTTGTCAAGCCGCTTCGCGAATCGTAGGTTAAGGTAACATATACTTTTTATAAGCCGATGAATGCGGGCAGGGCTTTCCTTTAAAAAAGTAGGCCATGGGCCCCAGTTACTCATCCCGCGCCAATTTCCGAATGGGCGCGTACCAAACGGGGAATGGGTAATTCCCTAACATGCCAGCTTAGCCAGCGAAGAGTTACAAATTCCGGCTTTATCCGGCACTAATCACAGACGAGCGCCGGGATAGGTTTTACAGCAAAGCCCTGGAGCGGGAGGGGCTTGGGTAGGTCTTTTCGGCGGAAAGTCCGACCTTTGCGGGCATGAATTATTGGGAAAAACTCAGCAAAGAGGTCCTCAACCAGCGGGTGTTCGACGCGCTGAAGCAAAACACCAACTTCTACCACGAAGACATACTGGGCGTACCGGCATCGCACCTGGACGACCGGGTTTTTTATCAGGATGCGCCTTTTCTCAAAGACGCCCCCTACCTCACGGCCCTTATCCACAACCCCAACCATATCGGCTGTCATACCTTGGGCGAATCCGAGCATTTTTTCCGCGGTACCCAAGCCATCGAGCGGGAGCTGATCGCCTTGTGTGCGGAGAAAATCCTGGAGGCCGAACCAGAAACCTGTGATGGCTACGTGGCCTCCGGCGGGACCGAGGCCAACCTGCAAGCCGTATGGATCTACCGGAATTTGTTTCAGGCAGAATATGGCTTCGCCGCTCATGAGCTCTGCCTGCTTTGCTCGGCCGACAGCCACTACTCGGTCGCCAAGGCCGCCAATGTCTTCGGCATTCGCCTGGCCCGGGTACCGGTGGACCCCGAGACCCGGACCTTGCAGCCCGCGCGCCTGGAAGAAGCCCTCGAAGCCGAGCTTGCCCAAGGCACCCGGGCCTTCATCGTGGTGGCCAACATGATGACCACCATGTTTGGTTCGGTGGACCAGGCCAACGTCTACACCGATGCCTTGCAAGCCCGCGATCTGCCTTTCCGGCTGCATGTGGACGGAGCCTATGGCGGCTTTTTCTATCCCTTTACCGAGGCAAAGCATGACCTCTGCTTTGCCAATCCGTTGGTTTCCTCCATCACCCTCGATGCCCACAAAATGGTGCAGGCTCCCTACGGCACCGGGGTCTTCCTGGCCCGCAAAGGGCTGATGGAATACACCCGCACCTCCGAAGCCAGCTACGTGGCGGGGGAGGACAGCACCCTGATCGGGAGCCGCTCCGGGGCCAATGCCATCGCGGTCTGGATGATCCTGATGACCTACGGCCGTTTTGGGTGGGAGGAGAAAATCATGGTGCTGCTCAAGCGCACCCAATGGCTGGCCGATGCCCTCGACGGGCTCGGCATCCGCTACTTTCGGCAGCCGCACAGCAACATCCTGACGATCCACAGCGAGGACATGCCCGCCGAGGTCGCCGAACGCTTCGGGCTGGTGCCCGACGACCACCGGCAGCCGCGCTGGTACAAGGTCGTGGCCATGGACCACGTGACCATCGAGCGGCTGCTCGACCTGACGCGTTGCCTGGGGCCGGTGCCCCAGGGGTAGGTCGGGATGGCTTGCGGCGGCGTGAGGGATGCGAAGGGGAAGCCACCGCCCGGAGCCGCAGGCGGAGGGCGGGGGCCGAAGCGAAGCGGAGCCCGTAGCAGCCCGACCCCCCGGTAGGCTTGTCCTACCGGGGGGTCACGCCCTCTTCCTCATTATTCGTATCTTCCGGCCATGAAACACTTCTGCTTTTTCTGGTGCTGCCTGTTGGGCAGCTGGGCCTGGTCTACGGCCCAGGACACTTTTTCGATCGTGGCCATCGACACGGTGACGGGCGAAATCGGTAGCGCGGGGGCTTCTTGCCTGGATGCGAACGTGACGCCTGGGGGCGTATTCATCATTTCTGACATCGTGGCGGGGCGGGGGGCCATCCATACCCAGTCATTTTATTTGCCGGGCAACCAGCAGAATGCCCGGGCACGCTTGCTGGCCGGGGACAGCCCGCAGCAGCTGCTAGCCTGGTTGCAGGCCAATGATGTGCAGGGGGATGCCAGCCAACGGCAGTATGGCATCGTGGCTTTCGAGCCGCAGGGCGGGGTAGAAGCGGCGGCTTTTACCGGGGCCAATTGCCTGGACTACAAGGGGCAGCGCGTGGGGGCCAATTATGCCATCCAGGGCAACATTTTGCTGGGGCCGCAGATCCTCGATTCGATGGAGGCGGCTTTTCTCACTACGCCGGGCTCGCTGGCCGACCGGCTGATGGCGGCGATGCAAGGGGCCAACGTGCCGGGAGCCGATTCGCGCTGCCTGGCTGAGGGGGTGTCGTCCCAATCGGCTTTTTTGCGGGTGGCGCGCCCCTCCGATCCTGACGGGGCGGCTTTCCTGGACCTACTGGTGGATCAGACGCCTTTTGGGGTGGAGCCGATTGAGGTACTGGCGCAGGCCTATGCTGCTTGGGAACCGCCGGCTTGTGACTTTAGCGTGCCGGCTACGGCGCAGGTGGTAAACCGGGATACGGTGCTGAGTGGCTTGATCCAGGAGGCGGTTTGGGTGTGCGCGGGGGTGCAGCTGAGCTTGACCAACAGTAGCCTCAACCAGGTGTACCTGGATAGCGGGGCGGTGGTGAGCCTGAGTGGCGGGTTTCAGAATGAGGTATTTATCAGCCCCGGGGCGGAAGCGAACGGGGGCAATGCCTTCAGCTCTACCTACATCTATGCTCCGGGAAGCCGCTTCGGCGACCTGGGCCCCAACCCTCAATTCGTGGCCTGTGACAGCTTGCAGCTGGATTTTTCCCAGCTCGCCACCTGTACCGTGACCAGCCTGGCACACCCGCTGGAAACTCCCTGGACCCTCCGCTGGCTGACGTCGGACCGGCTGGCCTTGACCCGACCTCCCGGTCCGGCTTGGGCGCTCCAGCTGTTAGATTTGCAGGGGCGCGTCCTCGGTCGCTATCCCTGGGCTGGCGACCAGTTGGAGGTGAGCGTGGAAGACCTGCCTCGGGGCTGGTATGTGCTGGAAGTGAAAGGGGAAGGCGCCCCGGTGAGTAAGCGGTTTTGGCGGCGCTGAATCATCCCTCTGTGGCCATTTGCACGGTCAAAAACCCGATCGAGTCGCCCCGGGTGAAATGGTAGAGCTTACTTTGATGGCCCGGGGCCTGAAGAAACCGGATCTCCGCCTCAGTGATGGGCTCCACCAGCCGGGTCTGGCCGATTTCGAAGCCTGCGACAGTGGTTTCGGCGATGGCATAGCGGACCGAGTCATGGTCGAAGTACAGGCCGTTTTGGGGGGAGAAATCGCCGGGCAGGCCCACACAGATGTGGTTGTCGAGGTAGACCAGGAGGTAGGGGTAGTCGATTTGCTCCAGCAGGGAGGCAAAGAGGACCACTTTTCCGCTACAATCGCTCTGGCCATGGAGCAAGGTTTCGTGGGGTTTCATGAAAATCTCGCGGCGGCCATGAAATTCGTAGTCGATCTCTTCGGTCACAAAGTCGAGCAAACGCTGCGCCTGGGCTTCAGGGGGCAGGGAATCGGGCAACAACTGCTGCACAAAAGCAGTGAGGCTGGGCTCGCCGGGCAGGGCGATAGGGGCCACGTGGTTGGCGATGGTGCGGGTGCCGTCGAAGAGTTCGTAGGCAAAAATGGCCGGGCTGTTGTAGAGGGTACGGGCTTTATGAAGGTCGCGCAGCTGGGGCAGGGTGAGTTCGTAGGTGTAGGTTCCCCATTGCCGTCGCAACACCCGGCTGCTGTCGACCCGGAAATGCTGGTAAGGAAAGCGAATGAGCTGTCGGCTGAGGTCCGCTTCTTTGACCTTACCGAGCCTGATTTCGCCACCTACCGGTTTTCCCTTCACGATGAGATCGGGCCGGGCGCACAAGCGGCGCAAGCGGAGGCTGTCGTAGCTGGCGGGCAGGGAAAAGTAGACCTCGCCCTTGCGCCGGTTGGCCGCCACAAAGCGCACCTCCGGGTCGAGCAGCTGGGCTTGCAGCTCGGACAAAGCCGGGGAGCTGAGGTAACTGAGGGCAACCACGCTGAGGGGCGTTTCGGGCACTTCGGGCACTTCTTCAGTCACTGGCACCGGCCCGCAAGCCAGCATCAGCCCCAGCAAAGGCAGCAGGTAGCGTGGAAGGTGAAAGAGCTTCATGGTCAGCGGGGGTTCAAGGGTTCAGCGCATTGCAAGACGTAATTGAGCTGGTCGTAGTCGGTGTCATTGAGGTGAAAGGTGCCTTTGAAGCTGAGAAATTCATCGGTGGCATAGAGGGCCGCCGGGTCGGTCAGCTCCAGGGCGACTACGGATTCAGGCCCGGCTGCGCCGCAGAAAAAGCAGGAGGCAATGGGGTTTTCGGAGAGAAAATAGCGGCCTGCCTCCAAGGGGATCACGTAGCCCTGCAGCATCACCGGTTGGTCATCTAAGGTCTGGACAGAATCGCCAAATTGGGGAAATAGCAACCACTCTTGGATCTCTTCGAAGTATTTTTCCTCAAAAGACACATCTTTCAGGTCCTGCCAGGTGATGCGCTGGTAGGCGTTGATGGGCAGCTCCTCGGCGCAGGCAGCCGAGGCCGTGGCCACCGGTTGGGTGGGCTCACTGCTCCCCTCAGGGCTGCCCTTGCACCCCAGCAGAACGATTCCCAAGCCAAGCAACATCAAAAAGATTCGGTTCATAAGCGGATGAACGGATACAGATGGTTTTCGGTTTTAAGGGGAGCGGGGCGTTTACCCCGCACGTCTCGTCTATGTAAAACGCTGGCAGGGTTCTCACCCACCCTGGTTTTCGTAACCCTGCCTGCGTTGTTTGGGATGCGACCAACGCAGTCAGGGCAAAAGCACCACCATCGAGCAGCCCTGAC
>CAZIVQ010000367.1:0-5166 GCA_964542415.1 uncultured Bacteroidia bacterium
TCCTGATACAGATCGTGATGGGAACGCAGGTGCGCGAGCAAGTCGATGAGGTAGCCCTGGCGCTGGGCGAGTCTTTGCGTCTGCAGTGGATCGACCAATTGACGGGGGTCTATCACGTCCACAAATTTTTTCACTACGCGATTTTGCTGGTGTTTGGGGCCATGTGGTACCGCTTGCGGGGGTTTACCCGCCGTTGGTCTTGGCTCCGGCGCATGCGGCTGGCCACGGCTGCTTTTTTGCTGCTGGAAATTGCCCTGGGAATCGGTATGCACCGCCTGGGGATCCTGGCGGTTTTTCAACCTGCTCACTTGCTAGGGGCGACCCTGGTTTTTAGTTTGGTGTTTGCGCTGCTGATGGTCCTCTATTGGATAGGGCGGAGCCAGCAACGAATGCTTGGTGCTGCCGGGGCTGAAGCTCCGGCCTTCGTCTCCGAGCGGAAGGCGATGGTATGATGGATGTGGAGATTTATTAATCCGGACATGATTTCTGAAAACCTAAAATCTCGTTCCTTACTGGCTGGTATCCGGGAAAAAACCCGGGCCTACGTGCAGTTGCTCAAGCTGAGGCTGTCGTCGCTGGTGGCGCTATCGGCGGTATTTGGCTATGCCATGGCAGCCGGAGGGACGGCCTCCTGGCTGCAACTGCTGCTCATCGGCTTGGGCGGCCTGATGGTTACCGGCGCCTCCAACGTACTGAACCAGATTTTCGAGCGCGAATACGACGGCGTGATGCGGCGTACGGCGCAGCGCCCGCTGCCGACCGGCCGGGTGACCAATGGGGAGTCACTGATTTACGGGCTGTTGCTGGCCACCGGAGGTACGTTGCTGCTGGGCACTTTTTTCAACCTGCCCGCAGCGTTGTTGGGGATCATCGGGTTGCTGTCCTATGCGTTTGTTTATACCCCGATGAAGCGTATTTCGCCCTTTTCGGTCTTTGTGGGAGCCATTCCCGGAGGCTTGCCGCCGCTGATCGGCTGGGTGGCCTTCACTGGTACCCTGGGCGAAGGCGGCTTGATCCTGTTTGCCTTCCAGTTTTTCTGGCAGTTTCCCCATTTCTGGGCCATCGCCTGGCAGCTGGACGAGGACTACCAGAAGGCAGGTTTTCGCATGCTGCCTTCATCGGCCGGTAAGACCGATTTTAGCGCTAAGATGATCCTCATCTACAGCCTGGCGCTGATCCCGCTGGTACTTTTTCCGTTCAAGGCTGGCCTGGTTGGCTTGCCGGGAGCCGGGGTACTAGCCTTGCTGGGGCTCCTCTTTAGCTGGCCCGCCTGGCAGCTTTTTCGCAAACGCGAAGACCGCTACGCCAAGCAGCTGATGTTTGCTTCTTTTCTTTACCTCCCCCTCACTCAGCTGACCTTCTTGTTTGGTTGACCCCCTATTTTTTTCAATCAACCATTTTTCCTCCCCCAATCTCCCTCTCCCCCAATCCACCCTTCTTATGGCCTCAATAAGTTTGGACCCGCAAAAAAATCATATCATCCACCCCCAGAAGTTCGCCATGGGGCTCTTCATCATCACCGTCATCATGATATTTGGCGGGCTGACCAGTGCCTACATCGTGCAGCGGGGATTCGTACCAGTAGAAAAGCAGATCATTTTCGATTTGCCCAACGTGCTTTGGACCAATCTGGCCGTGCTGCTTTTTAGCAGCCTGACTATACAATGGAGCGTGATTTCGGTGCAACGACAAGACCTGAAAATGGCCTTATTCGGCCTATTTCTGACCTTTGCCCTGGGCATCGTGTTTCTTACCGGGCAATGGAATGCCTGGGTCCAGATGACTCAAAGCGGCCTGCCGATGGTAGACGAGCAACGCCTCGACAATTCGGTTTCCTTCTTCTATATTTTCACCGGCCTGCACGGGCTGCATATCGTAGCTGGCTTGGTGGTCCTGGGCATATTGCTCGGGCAGCAGGTGTACGGCAAGGCCACGAGCAACCCAGCTCGCCGCACAGTAGCATATGAAATAACCGCGATCTTCTGGCACTTTTTGGGGGTGCTCTGGGTGTACCTGTTTGTTTTTCTGCTTTTTACGCAGAATTAGGCCATGGCCTGGTAAAAAATTGCTTTAAGCTTCTCTTCATATGCAGATTTGAGGCTATGTTTTCACGGCATTTCTTCTAACTTTGCAACGTTTTAACCCCTGCAACCTCAATACGAATGGCAGACGTTTCAGTAGATAAGAAAGCACTTGTCGAAGGAGAGCGCCCAATACTCAACGCCAGTTATGGCAAGTTGATGATGTGGTTTTTCCTCGTTTCTGACGCCTTTACTTTTTCGGCTTTTCTGATCACCTATGGTGCCCTTCGGGTGCGTTCCGGGGTAGAAGAGGGATCCCAGGCTTGGGCTGACCCCGAAGCAGTTTTTACCCACGTACCAGTTCTTTACGAGCTGTTTCACATTGAGGCGCCCCTGGTTTTTGTGGGCTTGATGACCTTTATCCTCATTCTCAGTAGTGTGACCATGGTCCTTGCTGTAGAGGCCGGTCACCGCAAAGCCAAGAAAGAGGTGACCAAATGGGTATTCTGGACCATCATTGGTGGCGCGACCTTCCTTGGTTGCCAGGCTTATGAGTGGTATCACTTTATTCATGGCATGGAGAATACCGCGGTGCAATTGCCCGCCGGTTCCCTCGATTACCTGAACATCGACCGCTACGAAGGCGAGTCGGTCAAGGCGCTGTATATGCATGGCAGCGAGGGCGAAGTGGTCGGTTTTCGTTTGGCCGATGGCTATCCCATCAAGGATATAGGGAAAGTCGCGGAGTTTGCAGCCTTGGGAGAAATAGAAAATGCGGAGGGAGAATACCTTTACCGGACCAACGGCGGGGCCAACCTCAAGGCCAATGAATATGGTCCCCAAGCCTTTGCAGATCTCTTTTTCTTTGTGACGGGCTTTCACGGAACTCATGTCCTCAGCGGGGTGATCTTGTTGATCATTTTGTACCTCAATGCCCGTAAAGGGACCTACGAACGCCGGGGCCATTATGAGATGACCGAAAAAATCGGCCTCTACTGGCACTTTGTGGACCTGGTTTGGGTCTTTGTCTTTACCTTCTTTTATCTGGTTTAACCTTCGATACCTCACTACCAACGCATATCCACTATGGCAGCAGCAGAAGGAGCGGAAACCCGCAAAGCCATTATTCGCACAGCCTTCATCCTGGCTGGCCTCACCGCTTTTGAGTTCTTGATTGCCTTTACCTGGGAAAGCCTTGCAGAAATGCTCGGTGTCGCGATCGAAACCGGCAGGACGATGAAAAACCTGCTGTTCATCATCCTCACCCTTTTTAAAGCATTCTACATCGTGGCCGAGTTCATGCACATGAAGTACGAGGTGAAGCGCCTGATGTGGACCATTATTCTTCCGTTTATTTTCATCATCTGGCTCATCATCGGCTTGATCATGGAAGGCTCACATTGGGGCAAACAAACCACCGACAAGGGCGGTTTCAATCAGTCGAATGTTACTTATTACAGCGCCCAACCGCTGGGCCTGAAGACTGATGCTTCTTGACTATGGCAAATAGACCTCGCTGGGTTACCCCTATTTTGTTGCTCGTCTTGCTCGCCCTGCCCCTTTCGCTTTTTCTCTTGATCAACTTTGGGGCTGAGCAGCAGTTTGACCGGGTACCCACGGAGTACGATATCGTGAATGGGGATACGGTGGTTCACACCCTCCCCATTTTTTCTTTGCGTACCCTCGATGGAGATACCTTGACCCAAGCCGATTTCTTGGGCAAGATCACCTTTTTTGACTTTTTCGCCCTGGGGGTCGATGATTCATTTACCCGGGTGCAGACCCTTGTCCTGCACGGCAACCTCAAGCGCACCTACGACAACGTGGAATGGCAACTGGATCCCCCGATTCAGTTTGTGTCCATCAATACGGGTAACAGCCTGGAGGCGATCAAGGCATACGCTGCTGAGCGAGAGGTAGACCCTACGTATTGGCCGGTCCTCGTGGGCGATTCTGCCGACATCATGGCTTTGGCCAAAGCCACTTTTCACCTCCCGGCTTTCAACGGACGGACGGCGGCCGACCTGCCATTTACGGCCCAGACCATCGCCATGGTCGATAAGGTGGGCACCATCCGCAAGTATTACGTGGCTACCAACCTGATTGAGGAGCGCAAAATCCAGGAAGACCTCATTACCCTGCTGCGCCTCGAATACCCCGAAGACTTGAAAAAGATTCGCCAAGCCCGAGACTAACCTTTTGTTTGGTGGACGGTTATAAGTTAAAGAAACATTGTCCCTTTCCCGCTCACGTTTCTTCTCATGGCAGAAATCCAAGGCAAGCTTGAAAGCAAGAAGTACGTGCCCCTCATCTGGGCTTTTTCTATCGTGATCCCGGTTGCCGTCGGGGTATTGCTCAACCCCAATTTCCCGACCCTGCCCCTCTCTGACAGCTGGGTAGCGATGGCCCGCAAGCTCCCTTACGTCAATGCCACCATCAATTCGTTGGTGTCGATCTTGCTGGTGGTGGGGTATGTTTTTATCCGTCAAGGCAAGCGGGTAGCGCATTCGCGGGCAATGCTCGGAGCTTTTGGCCTCTCAGCTATCTTCTTGCTGACCTACGTCACCTACCACCTTTCGGTCGGCCATGTGCCTTACTGCGATGCCAACCTGGTGCCCAAGGCCGTCTATTACACAGTGCTGATCTCCCACATTCTGCTGTCCGTAACGATTATCCCGCTGGCTTCGTTCTCTATATTCCGGGCGTTGAACCAAACCTACGACCGCCACAAACGACTGGCTCGCATCACCTTTCCCCTGTGGCTCTACGTGTCGGTGACCGGGGTGCTGGTGGTCATGTTCAATTCGCCCTGCTACTGAAAAACCGTCCTCATGATCAAGCGAATCCTTTATATCTGCCTCTCTACCTGCCTCATTTGGCTGGCAACTACCCACTCGCTCTGGGCCCAGTGTTCGCAGTGTAAAGCCGCTGCTGCCTCCGAAGACGGCAGCGGAGGTCTCTTCGTGGGCAGTGCCATCAATACCGGGGTGCTTTACTTGCTCTCGCTGCCGATTTTGCTGCCCCTTATCGTAGGGGGAATCTGGTATGTGTACAGCCGTAAATTGAAAGCGCAGCAAGATTAGTGCTTCTGGAACTAAATTCTAACCCATTTAAACTTGCCCTTTTTCCGCGGTACTGCGTCAAA
>CAZIVQ010000368.1:0-3228 GCA_964542415.1 uncultured Bacteroidia bacterium
AACCAATCCAGTAGCCCAAAGTGGTTTTTCAGCGTCTTACAACCTGGTTGGTATTCTACCAGAAAGTCTACATCACTGTCTGCATGAGCTTCTTCCCGCACGAAAGACCCAAACAGCCCCAATCGCTTTACCCCAAAAGCCTGGATTTCCCTGGGGTGGGTTTGCAGGTAGTGTAAAATCTTCTGCTTGGTCAGGGGATGCGGAGAAGTATACATAAGCAAAACTAAATAGGTCTGAGCCACCAACGTGGTCTACGAAAATAGCCAGCAGCAGAAGGACAAAGTCAGCAAGATTTTCCTCAAGATAAAAGATACCGCTTCTCCCGACAAGAAAAAAGGAACCGCCCTGGCAGTTTCTCTTTCCTCCCCCCTACAGCTTGTAGGGCTTGCGGTAATCCTTGCCCAGCAGTTGGTTGGCTTCGCCGTCGCCGGCAAATTTTTCCTTTTGGGGGTCCCAGGTGAGGGGCCGCCGCAGCTGGTAGGCGATGTTGGCCAGGTTGCAGACGCTGGCCGAGCGGTGGCCCACCTCGGGATGGCAGATGGGCGGCTGGCGGCTGCGCATGGCGTCGAGGAAATCCTGGTAGTGGTTGTCGCTGAAGTAGACGCGCTTTTCGTCTTCGCCGATCTTCCGATCCACCAGCCCGGGGATGTCGGAATCGAGGAAAGAACGGCTCACCGCCAGCTTGCCCTCCGAGCCGTTGAACTGCACGGCCCAGCCGCGGTCGAAGTCCTCGTGGGTCATCTGCACGCCGTTGGCGTAGACCATCTTGAGGCCGCGGGTCGCCTCCGGCTCCGAAGGCGGCATGAAGGCGACCGGCCCGCTGTCGTCCATGCCCAGGCCCCACTGGGCAATGTCGAACATGTGGGCGCCCCAGTCGGAGAGAATGCCGCCGCCATATTCGCGGTACCTGCGCCACATGGGCCAGCCGCCGTCCGAGAGGGGCGGGGCCAGCACGGTGCTGTAGCCGCGCTGCGGAGCCGGGCCCAGCCAGCGGTCCCAGCCCAGGCCGATGGGGGCCTCCTCTTCGGGCAGGTCATCGGCGATGGCGGGGTCGCCTACGTTGACCTTGACCGACTTGATCTCGCCCAGGTAGCCGTTGCGTACCAGCTCGACCGCGTGGCGGAAGTCTTGCCAGGAGCGCTGCATGCTGCCCGTCTGCAAGATGCGGCCGGTCTTCTCGGCGGCCTTGACGATGGCGCGGCCCTCCTTCACAGTGTGGGCCAGGGGCTTTTCGCAGTAGACGTCCTTGCCCGCCTCCATGGCGGCGATGGCCGCGATGGCGTGCCAGTGGTCGGGCAAAGCGATGATGACGCCGTCGAGGTCCTCGCGGGCGAGCAGGTCTTCATACTCGAAGTAGGGGGTGCAGCCCTGGTAGCTGTCGTTGCCGGTAGCCTCGGCATAGTGCTGGTTTACCTGCTGCTGGAAGCGGGCGAGTTTGCCAGCATGGACGTCACAGGCGGCGACCATTTGTACTTCGGGGAGGGCCATGAAGCGCTGGCTCAGGCCGCCGCTGAGCTTGCCGGTGCCGATGAAGCCCAGGGTGATTTTGTCGCTGGGCGGCACGTAGCCGGGCCCGCCGAGCACATGGCGGGGCACGATGGTGAAGGCTGCGGCGGTAAGCGCCGATTGCTTGAGGAAATTCCGGCGAGAAGTCATGGGCTGGTTTTTTGGTGGCAAATGAGATATCGCAAAAGAGCCGATCGGGGCTGAGTACAACTGCATGTCCCCCATCAAAATAAATCGCTGCGGCATCAGGGGCATCCTAGGGTGTGCTGTGGGGGGAGGGAAACGAAAAGCAACATGGCAGGTAAATATGCCGTTTTAAGTTATATATTTGCAATAAATCCACTGATTCATTTTTTAAAACCATGTTGCTAGAGTTTAGCGTTGAAAACTACCGTTCTATCCGGGACCAGATGGTGCTCTCGCTGGTAGCAGATGAGGGCAAAAAAGACCCGGCCGTTCCCCTCATCCCCGGTCCGGGCAAGCGTCAGGTGCTGCCCGTAGCGATGGTTTATGGGGCCAATGCGAGTGGAAAGAGCAACTTGCTGCGGGCCTTCCAGGCCTTGCGGCTGATGGTGTATGAGTCTGGGGAGAACAAACCTAATGAGGCCTTGCAGGCTTTTGATCCCTTCCGGTTTCATCCGCATACGCCCCAAGCCCCGACCCGATTTGAGCTTGGCTTCATGGCTGAAACCGTCCGGTATCGGTATGAGGTAGCCGTGCGGGCCGCTATGGTCTTTCACGAAGCGCTTTTTTTCTATCCGCAGGGCCGGGAAGCCAAGCTGTTTGAGCGGGAGGCGCAGCATTTTTCTTTCGGCGATTTGTTTAAAGGGCCAAAAGCTACCCTTGCTGAACTGACGGCTCCGAATCAATTGTTTCTAAGCAAAGCGGCCCAGAACAACGCCCAAGTGATTCTGCCGGTTTACCGATATTTTCTGGAAAAGCTCATGCCGATCCCTTTCCTTGATGATGGGCACAAAAACACCTATCTCCCGCAGACAAACACCGAGTATTATACCGAAAGAATCATTCAGTACCTGGCAGAAGAAGCACGCGAAAGTGCATTTTCAAAAAATTTCCTGAGCATATTGAAATCCTTTGACACCGGGTTTTTAGGCTTCAGGATAAAAAAGCTTGACGATAGGTTTGGGCAAGCTTTTCAGGTCTTGGTCAGCCACGAAGTCTATGATGACCAAGGTAAACGCGTCGGCACCACCGAGCAACCGCTGGAGGAAGAATCAGCGGGTACCCAAAAACTTTTTGTGCTGGCCGCCCTGGTGCTGCGCTCCCTGATGCAAGGGCGGGTGCTGATCGTGGATGAGTTTGAGCGCAGCCTGCACCCGCACATCAGCCAATTTTTGGTGAAGCTGTTTCAAGATCCGCAGCTGAATCCACACCACGCCCAGCTGGTTTTGGCCACCCATGACACCCATTTGCTCAACCATCCTGACTTGCGCCGGGACCAGATTTGGTTGATCGAAAAAGACCGGCAGGGGGCCAGTCAGCTTTTTTCTCTGGCCGATGTGCAAGGACTACGGGCAGATATTCCGTTTGAAAAGTGGTACCTATCCGGCCGGTTTGGTGCCGTACCCGGCATTCAGTCCCTGGACTTCGAATTAAATCTGGCCCATGAAGAGGCGTAGGAACCTCCGGCGACAACTACGCAAGCGCATCCTGATCCTTTGTGAGGACCTTTCCCCCACCCACTTTGAGATGTGGACGAAT
>CAZIVQ010000368.1:3328-5165 GCA_964542415.1 uncultured Bacteroidia bacterium
AGATGAATTGGTACACCACCTCCTCACCCTACAGTAACCCATTTTTTCTTAAACTTGCCCCTTCAACCAAACTCCGAACCCACTTTCTGCATGGATTTTCAAGCGGGCCAGACCCTCCTCTTCGACAAGCCTAAGGGCTGGACCTCCTTCGGGGTGGTGAAGAAGGTGCGCTACACCGTCAAGGTCAAAAAAGTGGGCCATGCGGGTACCCTCGACCCCTTAGCTACGGGCCTGCTGATCCTTTGCACCGGCAAGGCCACCAAAACCATCGACCAGATCCAGGGGCAGGAGAAAGAATACGAAGTCATTTTCAAGCTGGGGGCGACCACGGCCTCCTACGATGCCGAGCAGCCGGAAGAAAACCTTACTGATGCTTCGCATATTTATGCGGAGGCGGTGGAAGCGGCCATGGCGGCTTTCCGGGGGGAGATTGAGCAGGTGCCGCCTATTTTTTCGGCGGTGAAGGTGGGCGGCAAACGGGCCTACCAAGCGGCTCGCAAAGGGCAGGAGATTGAGCTGAAGAGCCGCCGGGTGCAGATCCAGGCGTTTGAGCTGATCTCGCTGCCGGAGGTGGCACCGCCCCGCTTTGCCGCCCGGGTGGTCTGCTCCAAGGGCACCTACATCCGCTCGCTGGTCCACGACCTGGGGCAGGCCTTGGGCGTGGGGGCCTACCTCCACGAGCTTAAACGCACCCGCATCGGCGACTACCGCCTCGAAGATGCCTGGCAGCTCGAAGATTTTGTGGCGGAGTTTGGCCGCGAATGAACGGAATGCCTCTTTTGCAAGTTGCTCTGACATCCGCTAACTTGCTCTGACCAAGCCGACCTATCTGCATGAAAGTCTACCACTCCCTTGATGCCTACGAAAAAGGCTACCACTCCGTCGCCACCATCGGCACGTTCGACGGGGTACACATTGGCCACAAGACCATCCTCAAACGCCTGCAGAAAGCAGCCCGGGCTACCGAAGGAGAAACGGTGCTCATCAGCTTTCATCCCCATCCCCGTCTGGTCTTGTTTCCCGAAAACAATCCCCTGCGCTTGCTCCAGACCTTGGACGAAAAAATCGAAATCCTGGATAAGTTTGGATTGGACAAATTGCTGTTGGTGCCTTTTACCCGGGAGTTTTCGCGGCTTTCTTCCAAAATCTTC
Source organism: uncultured Bacteroidia bacterium (assembly GCA_964542415.1). Taxonomy (GTDB): domain Bacteria; phylum Bacteroidota; class Bacteroidia; order J057; family J057; genus CAZIVQ01. The sequence goes on from CAZIVQ010000368.1 coordinate 4,480, forward strand.
ATCCGTGATGTGCTGGTCCGCACCGTGGGCATCAAGAAAATCGTGATCGGTTACGACCACCGCTTTGGAAAAAACCGCGATGGCGGCATCGAAGAATTGCGGGAGATGGGCGAGCAATACGGCTATGATGTGGAAGAAATCCCCGCCCAGGCCATCGACGACGCCAACGTTTCCAGCACCAAAATACGCAAGGCTCTCTCTAAAGGCGACCTCGCCACGGCCCGCAAATACCTCGGGTATGCCTACGGCTTCGATGGCAAGGTGATCCACGGCGAAAAGCAAGGGCGCATTCTGGGCTACCCCACCGCTAACCTCCAGCCCCTGGACCCGCTCAAACTTATCCCTGCCGATGGGGTTTACTTCGTGCGGGTCAACGTAACTGATCGAGCCTACTACGGCATGATGAGCATCGGCAAGAAGCCTACCATGGGTGAATTCGAACGGGGGCACGAGGTCTACCTCTTCGACTTCGATCAGGACATTTACGATCATGTGATCCGGGTAGAATTTCTGGAATACATCCGCGGCGAGAAAAAATTCAACTCCATCGACGAACTGATCGCGGCCATGAAAGAAGATGAGGCGTTTTGCCGGGCGAGAATGGGGGGTTGAGATAGAGAGTATGGAGTATAGAATATGGAATATAGACAGGTGACGAGCGATTGGGCGTGCCTCCCAATCCCCAA
>CAZIVQ010000369.1:0-1353 GCA_964542415.1 uncultured Bacteroidia bacterium
GCGGTCCACATCGTCGATGGGCATTGTGGAGGTAAATACGGCTTCGTCTCCTCTCACGCCGCCAATTTTTTCGGCGCGGCGACTTTTTTCAGCTTCCTTTTCCAGCAACGACGCCTAAGCTGGCTCTTTTTTTCCCTCGCCACGCTGGTCGCCTACAGCCGCATCTACCTGGGCGTCCACTATCCCGGTGATGTCCTCGGCGGCGCGCTCGTAGGCCTGTTTTGGGGTTGGATCATGGCCCAGGTTTTTGACTGGGGCAGAAGTAAACTGCGGTTCTAATGGTTGGCTGTTCCCCTTTGGAGGGAAAGCTGAAGCAGTTTCTTTCCCGTCCTCGTTATCAACCCTTTTCCTTAAAACCCTGTCAGCGTTCCCAAAAACGCTGACAGGGTTATTGGGATAGCCCCTCAGGAGCCGCATGTAAAAAACGCCCCTTCCTGGGGGCAGGAAGGGGCGTTTTTTTCACTTAAGTCGCGCCTTTTACTCCATGATTGTCATTTCCTCGATGAGGTGACCGGCATCGGCAAACTTGTCGATGATAAAGAGCACGTAGCGGATGTCGACCGAGATGGTGCGGTTAAACTGCGGGAAGATATGGATGTCGCTGGACATGGATTCCCAGTTGCCGTCAAAGGCACAACCGATCAGCTCCCCCTTGGCGTTGAGCACCGGCGAACCAGAGTTCCCGCCGGTGATGTCGTTGGTAGAGAGGAAGCAAACGCGCATCTCGCCATCTTCGGCGGCATAGCGGTCATAGTCCTCGGCTCTCCAGAGCTGCTTGAGCTTGTCGGGTACCAAAAACTCTTCGTCCGTCGGGTCTTCTTTTTCCATCACCCCATTGAGGGTGGTGTAATAATAGTAGGTCACCCCATCGCGGGGCTCATAGCTGCGGGCCTTGCCGTAAGTCAGGCGCAGGGTAGAGTTGGCGTCGGGATAGAAAAGCTTATCCTCGTGCATTTCCATCAGCCCTTCCAGGTAGGTTTTGCGCAGCTCGGTAAGGCGCATGTCGTAGGTGAGGTCGGTAAACATTACCTTGCCCCGGTACAGGTCGATGGCGCTGCGCACATAGCGCACGATGGGGTCGGTTTCGTAGGCTTCGGCCGCTTTTGCCGGGTCGCTTTGCGCCATATCCAGAAAACCGTAGAAGCGGTCCTTGTCGGTAAGCATAGAGGTGGCGTAAGCTTCGCGGACCCACTCCCGAAGGTATTCCTCCGGACTAAGGTCAGGCACCGGGGCCGGCATCGGCTCAATGACCACGTCTTTGCTCTTGCGCTTTTTCTTCTTCTTTTTCTTCTTTTTCTTCTTCTTCTTCTTTTTGCCCGTGTCCTCAGACATGGCCTCCGGTTCTGCCTCCGC
>CAZIVQ010000369.1:1453-2994 GCA_964542415.1 uncultured Bacteroidia bacterium
CTTTTGGCCCCGATCAAGAGGCCGTAAGTCAGGTAGTTAACGTACTGATCGGTGGCGTAGTAGCCTTCATGCAGGGAGCGGATTTCTTCCAGCAATTCTCCGTATTTCTCGTTGCGGGTAGAGTCCGTTTCTGCCCAAGCCTGAAATTTTGCCTCCTCTTGTCGCTTTTGCTCCGGCACATCATAGCGATTCATCATGGTCGTTTGGCCCTGATAGTACTTGTAAGAGTTCATCAGGCTGGCGTAAGAAGAAGCGAGGGCAATGCGTACGGCATCGCTTTTGTCCATGGCCGCTTTCATCAACTTGGCTTTGATGCCCATGAGGGTAATGCGGTCTTCATTGCTGCGATTGAGGGCCATCTCTACTGCCGCGGCCGTCAGGTAGCGGTTGGTGCTGCCTGGGTAACCCATGACCATGGTATAATCCCCTTCTTCTACGCCCTGGAGGGAAATAGGCAGGTGGTACTGGGGTTCGAGGGGCTTGTTTTCAGCAGAATAATCGGCTGGTTTGCCGTCAGGCCCGGCATAGATGCGCAGCAGGGCAAAGTCGCCCGTATGCCGGGGCCACATCCAGTTGTCGGTATCAAATCCGAACTTACCCACCGAGCTGGGCGGAGCACCCACGAGGCGCACGTCGCGGTAGACTTCATAGATAAACAGGTGATACTCCAGGCCCTCGTACATCTCCTTGACCACGGCATCGTACTCGGTGCCCTCCGTCGCCTCGGCGGCAATCTGCTGAAAGGCATTTTGCTGCTCCATGGGGTTTTCCCCCCCGAGTTCCATCACTTTGGCGGTGACATCTTCTGAGCGGATGAGCATGGCTGCGGTCGAACCCTCGATCGGCAGCTCCTCGCCATGGTTGGGGGCCCAAAAGCCGGTGGTGAGCAGGTCATTTGCCTCTGAGCTGAGCGAGGCGATGGCGTCGTAAGCACAGTGATGGTTGGTGAGCATCAGGCCCGAGCCAGAAATCAACTCCGCAGTACAGGAGCCGCCATTGAGGCGGATGATGGCATCCTCGAGGCTGGGCGCTTCTTCGTTGTAGATTTGGGCGGCAGGTACAGTTACCCCCATGGCTTGCATCTCGGGGTAGTTTTTTTCGGCTACCTCAAAGGGCAGCCACATACCTTCATACCTTTCCGGAGCCGGTTGTTGGGCTACCATGGAGCCAGTCCACAGGAGGCAAAATACGGCCCCCCAGCGCATGAGCATAGTTCGCATAAAGATTGGGATTTACTTAAAGTTGAGGCTGGCAAAGCAACCGCGGTCTCAATTCTGCCAGCATTTGTTAGGTTGTTTATTTGTATAGTAACAGTTGAAGCATAATCTCCCGATTTTCATTTTGGGCCAAAAACCGCCAGCCACTGGCTATCAGGTCTTTTCTACCGGCACGCTGCCATCCTCGCTTTGCGGCTTTGCGTGAAACAAATAGGGGAAGTTATGCTTTGCGGCTTCCTTAGGTTCTTTCTAGTCGAAAAAACAGCCGGGAAGTTACGATTTCCTCCGAATAATTAGGTGAGAAATGCCATTCTGTCCCCCAAT
>CAZIVQ010000369.1:3094-5154 GCA_964542415.1 uncultured Bacteroidia bacterium
GAAGTTACGATTTCCTCCGAATAATTAGGTGAGAAATGCCATTCTGTCCCCCAATTGGTGGGTCCAATCTGCCAAAAATCATCGCTTCCTTAGCCATTTCGGTGAACCTGCGTCGCGGCTGCCTGAGCCGTAGGCATCACCACAATATCATTGATGGTGACATGGGCCGGGGTGCTGGCCACGTATTGGATCACCTCGGCGACATCTTTGCCGGCGAGGGGTTCTACGCCTTTGTAGACCTGGTCTGCCCGTTGCTGGTCGCCTTTGAAGCGCACTACCGAAAATTCGGTATCGACCATGCCCGGGGCCACGTTGGTGACTTTGATGCCGTGGGGCAGCAGGTCGATGCGCATGGCCCGGCTCAGGGCGTCCACGGCGTGTTTGGTCGCGCAGTAGACGTTGCCGCCCGGGTAGACTTCCTTGCCGGCGATGGAGGCCACGTTGATGATATGCCCTTGCCCGCGCTCGATCATTCCGGGGGCCAGCTCGCGGGTGATGTAGAGCAGGCCCTTGACGTTGGTGTCGATCATGCGCTCCCAATCGTCGACGAGGCCATCCTGGAAAGGCCCGATGCCCACGGCCAAGCCAGCATTATTGACCAAGATATCGATGGCTTGCCAGGCAGCTGGGAGGGAAGCTACCGCCGCCTTAACCGCTTCCAGGTTACGAATGTCAAAAGCAAGAGGAAAGGTTTCGCAGTTGAGTTGTTTGGCCAGGGTCTGGAGCCGCTCTTCCCGGCGGCCGGTAAGGATCAGGCGATGACCTGCCTGGGCAAATACCTTCGCCGTGGCTTGCCCTATGCCTGCTGTGGCGCCGGTGATCATGATGGTTTTGCTCATGAGGATAGAATGAAAGGTTAGGGTAGGGTGTGGGGGGCAAAGGTACCAATTATCCCAGAGAGGACCGATTCTGCCCTGCTCCTTTTATATTTGTTGGTGGGAGAATCATCGTGGCTCGTAAAAAACGGGAACTAGGATAAAACAAAAGCCAAAACGTTTTTCCTTTCTGCCCTCGTCCGCTGCCCGACAACTCTGCCTCCTTCCGAACGTTATCTTGGTATCCAAAACAACTATCTGCCACGCGCCATGCCTTTTCTTCGCTTGACATTCGCCTTGCTCGTATCGCTCCTGCTGGCTGCCAAATTGCCTGCCCAAGCGCATCGCGCACCGGTTCATCGAGGCCTCGGGATTCCCGGGCCGGAAGTGGGGTCGTTTGTGATTCATTGGGAAAAAGTGCTAGGTGCCATTGGCTACGAATTTGTCCTCACCGACAACCAGTACTGCCAAGCCGGTTGCGCAGGCGACACGCGGCAGCGATTTGTGAGCGATACCTTTGCCATCGAATTTGACCTGGCCGAAAAAGTATCCTACTACTGGATCACCCGGGTCTATTATCCCAATGACAGCATCAGCCCCTGGAGCAACATTTCCAGCTTCCAGGCCCTGACCCCGGCTACGAAAAAACTCTATCACCTCGAAGCCGCTCCCACTCCCGGAGCCGTCCCCCTTCTCCGGCTCGACTGGCAAGCCAACCCCAGCGCCCAGCAACTGGTGGTTCGTACCCTTGACCTGCAAGGTCGTCAGGCCAGCGCCAGAAAGGTGGTGAGCCGGCGCGGCCCCGCTAGTCGCCTTGAGGTGGTGCCCTTGCCCTTGCCTCCGCTGGAGCAGGGACTACTCTTGCTACAAGTCGAAGTGCGTGACGGCCGCAGACAGTTGCTGCGCACCGATGCCCAAAAACTGTGGTTGAGGCGGTAGCTTAGGAGCTTCCTTTGCGCCTTTGCGTGAAAAATTGAAGAAGTTATTCTTGGCGTCTTCCTTATTCTATTTTTACCGAAAACTGCTCCCGCTCGCTTTCGTTATTCACCCCATCATAAGCCGACAGCACAAAGGTGTACGTCCCTGCTACCAGCGTGTTAGGGACCAGAAATTCGAAATCGAAGGTGACCCGGTCGCCATGGGCGTTGTCCCAGACAATTTCTTGTGCCTCGAAGCGGTTTTCGCTGTCGCTGCGCCGGTAGGTCAGCAGCAAGCGCCCATTGCCGCCTTCGCCCAGGGGCAAGT
>CAZIVQ010000370.1:0-5143 GCA_964542415.1 uncultured Bacteroidia bacterium
GACGGAGTCCAGCGGTACGAGCCCAGTACCGCTGGACTCCGTCCGGCAAATAAGCAAGCATCGCTGTCGCGCCCGGATTACGCAGCAGCCCGCGCCGAGTCCAGAAATCCGGCCGAGCCCACAGCTGAGAAAGGCGCGAAACGCTGCCAGGGCAAAAACACCCCCATGGAGCAGCCCCGACAGCCTACGTCTACACTCTATATTCCATACTCTATCCTCTCTCTTACGGCTCGCGTGATTGCCCATAGTGAAACAAGGCCACAAAAACGGCACCGCCGAGGATGTTGCCGATGGTGGTCCAGACCTGGAAGTGGAGGTATTCAGGCAGGTTGATTTTGTCGTAGATGAGCATGGCGGTAAAGACCTCGATGGAACCGACGATGGAGTGGTGCAGGCCACCGATGCCAATCACGGAGGTCACGAGGATGACGATAAAAATCTGGCTGATCGTTTCTCGCGAAGCCGTGACCAGCCAGGAGAGCAGGCCCATCATCCAACCGGCGAGCAGACCGCTGCCGAGGATGATGTACCAATCGTAGGGGATCATTTTGGCACCCAGGTGCTCCAGGGCTGATAAGGTTACGATGCCCATGCGGGGCGCGATGGCGATGATAATGCCCCCGATCATGTAGCCGCCGATGAGGTTGCCGGTGTAAATGATGCCCCAAATGCGACCCAAGCTGATGAGGCCGACCCGCCGGTCGAGCACCGGGAGGATGGCCACGTTGGTGTGCTCGGTGAACAGTTCCGAGCGGCCGATGACCACAAAGAGAAACCCGATGGGATAGGCAACCCCCAGAGCCAGCTTCATGGCTGAGTCGCTGATGCTCGCATGAAAAAGGGTATAGAGCACCCCCATGAGCAATACGCTGAAGCCTACTTCCATGCCCGCCGTGACCGACGAAAGAAACAGCCGCGACTTGTCACGGCGATGTTCTTGTAGGCCCATGTTGATCTGCTCCTCCAGGATGTCACGCGATTCCTTGGACTGGGTCAAGACCTCCACCTCTTTGCGGTTGGGCTTGTTCTGGGCCTGGCTGACTCGAGCACTCTCGGCCCGGGTTTTGCCCTGGCCAGCGCCGTTTCGGCGAGGGCGCTGGAAGTAAGCAGAACCACGGCTAGGGGTTTGGGACATGCGAGGAGGCTTGGGGTTAACTGGGAAGGCAGGTTTGGGGAAATGAGTGCAAGACTCAACCCATTGAACTTATCTTTTAGGGGGAAGGTTCTGAAAAAAGCCGTTTGTTGTCCCTCAACACAGGCTGTTCCCCCTGCGGAATAGAACCTGCTCACACGGATGGCAAATCCGCCCGGAATATGAGTAGCAGGGAGGTTTTACCTCGTCGCTGCTCATGGGCAAAGCACCATAACAGCACTAGTGCTTCCCAGTACTGCTCTGTCCTGAGAGAAAATGGCTAACTTGCACGGCCGTTGCCTGAAGTTGCCCGCCTCCACCCTATGTCGCCCACCTCCCGCCTCTCCCCCCGCCTGTTGCTGCTCCTTGCCCTGCTGCTGTGCCTGGGGTTGCGGTTGCCCTTCGTTTCAGTTCCCTATTTTAACCTGGATGAATTGGTGAGTGCATTGGTAGCCGACCTCGCCCGGACTTCCCCCCGCTGGATCGTCGATACCTATGCCCGGGACCCCCGATTTTTTGGCCCCGTCAGCCTCGATCACCTACCGGCTTTTAAGGCACAATTACTCCAAGGCTATGTGCTGGATACGGTGTTTCCAGGAGAATACGGCAAGGTGCCGGTCTACCGGCGAGAATGAATGCGACGAGCGATTGAGCGACGAACGACAAACGATGTGGAGACAAGCGATTGAGCGACGAACGACAAGCGATGTGGAGACAGGCGACACACCTCACCTTTTGACCTCTTCACTTCTTCACTTCTTTACTTCTTTACTTCTTTACTTCTTCACCTCTTCACCTCTTCACCTCCTCATGCAAATAGACATCATCGGCGGCGGCGCCAGCGGCTTGGCGAGTGCCTGGTACCTGGCCAAAGGCCTTCCCTCAGCTCGCCTTCGGGTGTGGGAGCAGGCGGAGACGCCCGGCGGGCTCGCGGGGAGTTTCCGGACGGAGCAATTTTCGGTAGAGAAATTCTACCACCACATCTTCAAGCGAGATACCGGCATCCAGCAGCTGATCGGGGAGATGGGCCTGGCAGATGAATTGGTCTGGCGGCCGGCGGGGACCGGGGCCTACTACTTCCAGCAGCCGTTCCGGCTGTCGACGCCGCTAGATGTGCTGCGCTTCACGCCGCTGCCGCTTTGGGACCGCTTCCGGCTGGGGCTGCTGGTGCTGCATGCGCGCACCGTGCGCGACTGGGAGCAACTCGACGACGAGACGGCGGTGAGCTACCTGCGGCGCATCGCCGGAGAGAAAGTTTACCGCGTGGTCTGGGAACCGCTGTTTCGGGGAAAATTCGGGCAGTACGCCGAGGAGGTCTCGGCCGCCTGGCTCTGGTCCAAGCTCGTCGACCGCGGCGGTTCGCGCAACGCCAGCGGCCACGAGTACCTGGGCTACCTAAAAGGCGGCATGGGCCGCCTGTTCGAAACGGTGTTGGCGCGCTTGCGCGAACAGGGCCATACCGTCTACCTGGGCACGGGCGTCGACCGCCTGGAGGTCGAGGGCGGCAAGGTGGTCGCCCTCCACGCTGCGGGGCAACGCTATGAAACCGACCTGGTGATCGCGGCCACGCAGCTACCGCAGCTGGTGGACCTGCTGCTGGAGACCCCAGAACTGGCGTCCTACCGGGCGCAGCTGCAGCAGGTGCGCTTCCTGGGCAACGTCTGCCTGGTGCTCAGCTTGAAGCATTCGCTCTCGGACTTTTACTGGACCAATGTCACCGACCCCGAAGCGCCTTTTGTGGGCATCGTGGAGCAGAGCAATTGGGCGCTGCCCGAGGAATTTGGCGGGCGGCACCTGGTCTACCTCTCGGCCTACGTGGCCCCGGGCGACCCCCGCTACGAGATGGACGCCGGGCAGTTGCTCGACCATTACCTGCCACACGTGCAAAAGCTGTTTCCGGCTTTCCGACGCGAATGGGTGCTGGAAAGCTGGGCCTGGCGCGCACCCTACGCCCAGCCCGTGGTCACGACCGGTTACCGCCACCTGCGCCCGGCCACCGATTCTCCCCTACCCAACCTCAAGCTCTGCACCATGGCCCAGATTTACCCCAGCGACCGGCAGGTCTCCAACGGCATCGACCGGGCGCGGGAGCTGGCGGAGAAGTTGGGGGAGAATTGGAGGTGACGGGGGGGGATGAGAGTTTTGGGTTTTGGGTTTTGAGTTTTGGGTTTTGGGTTTTGGGTTTTGGGTTTTGGGTTTTGGGTTTTGGGTTTTGGGTTTTCAACGCGGAGGGCGCAAAGGGGGCGCAAAGGTTCGCAGAGAGGGATAAAAACTCCGTGATCTTTGTGAAAATCCTTGGTGTTCTCCGTGGTGAAAAAGGGGGGTTGGGGTGTTGGGTTAAAAAAATCATCCCCGGTGCAGCCCACAACCCCAGCGGGGTTGAATATTTGTAGCCAAAGGCCCCATAACCTTTCCCGACCCCAGCGGGGTCGCACCCATGATCCCTCAACCCAGGCCGCCTCCCCCGCCGAGCAGATCTCGCTGGCACGGCAGGGTCAAGATTCGCGATTCCTCGTTCTAGATGCAATATTCTCTCCCCAACTTTACTACTTCACTGCTTCCTATACTGCTCAGGCGTCTGCCCGGTGTGTTTTTTGAAGAATTTGACGAAGTAGGAAGCGTCGTAGAAATCGAGTTCGAGGACGATCTGCTGCACGGTCATGTCGGAGTGGAGGAGGAGGCGACGGGCTTCGAGCACGATGCGCTCATAAATGAGGTCGCTGGCAGTTTTGTTGATGGTCTTTTTGCAGATGTTGTTGAGGTTTTTGGGGGTGAGGTTAAGCCGGTCGGCGTAGTCTTTGACGGCTTTTACCTGGCGAAAGTGCTCGTCGATGAGGGTCTCGAACTGGTGGACCTGCCCCAGAAGGTAGGCCGATTGGCCGTCGGGGCGCGGCATTACCTCTCCGGCCTGGTAGTAACGGGTCATTTTGAGCAAAAAGACTTCGAGGATGGCCCGTATGACTTCGAAGCGGCGGGGCTCCTCGCCCTGAAATTCTGCCCTCATTTCCTCCATCATTAGCCCCATCTTCTGCTGGCTTTCGCGATCAAGGTAAACGACCGGCTGGCTGTGAAAGGCGTGGAAAAACGGCAGGTTGCGCAGGGTCTGCTCCGGCCGGCCTACGAGGTAGAAAGCGGCTTCCAAAAAGACAGAGAAGCCCTCGATGTCAGGTGAAAGTTCCCAGGAGTGGACCTGCCCGGGGGTAAGAAAAAATACGCTGCCCGGCTTGATCTCGTAAGTCACAAAGTCGATGGTGTGCGTACCGCTGCCTTTGGTGATAAACAAGACATTGTAAAAATCATGCTTGTGGGGCAGGTTGGCGAAGGAAAATTCTGCCACCAGCTTCTCGACCGCTTTGATGTCGAAACCAGCATGAGCGGGCGCTTGGATGAGCTGGAAGCGGTCGATGCAATAAACCGGGATTTCCTGGGAAGGGGGCATATGAGAAGGGGGTAGGGAAAGTAGCGTAAAAGACGGGCGGGAAGCCAAACCAAGGACAGGCGCCTGGGGGCTGATCGCCTTCATATTAGGATACGATAATACAAAAAAGCCAGACAAAGGGAAAATCGTACCGCAGAGGCGGTCTTTTCTCTTGCAAAAAATTTCCTGCATCGTGGTACCTTAGGCTCAACGATTCAGGGCAACTTCTGCCCAAGTGACGAGGCCAAAAAGAGGGTACCCGTTTTCTTCAGACCTAAGGCCGATCGATAAGAAGAAAAAAGAAGTAAACCAGGCTAAAGCATTCATTTTCAATTCATTCGATGTAGGGCCGGTTTTGCATCTTTTTTACCCTCACTTTCTAACTCAGGCTATTTTTGGTGGATTTCTTAAGTAGCGGGACTACTTTGGGGTAATAGAAGGGCAACTCTGGTGGGTTGTCCTTCCCTCTTTTTGGGCGGGGTAATTTCTACCATAGCTGGGGCGGTTTGTCGCTTAGTAACGCGAGAAAAATAACCTCCCGATTTTGCGCAGATATCTTGTTCGCAGACAAGGAAGAAAAACCGAGTTTGGCG
>CAZIVQ010000371.1:0-5127 GCA_964542415.1 uncultured Bacteroidia bacterium
AGCACGTTGCCGGTGGACTTGCTGAGGTCGCCGCCTACGAAAGCAAAGACGCCATTGGCGATGTCTGCCGCGGTGATGATCTCATGCATCAAGGTGCGCTTGGCGTAGTGCTGGGGCAGGTCCTCCACCGCGACGCCGTAGGCTTTGGCGCGGCCTTGGGCCCATTCGCCCTCCCATATCTTAGAGCCTTCGATCACGGCGTCAGGGTTCACGACATTGACGCGGATTTTGTCTGGGGCCAATTCTGCTGCCAGCAGGCGCGACATGTGGAGCTGGGCACCCTTGGCCGTGCCGTAGCCCACGTTGTTGGGGCCAGCAAAGAGGGCATTTTTGCTCACGATGTTGACGATGTCGCCCCCAAAAGCCTGGGTCTGCATGATGCGGGCCCCATGCTGGGCAGCCAAGAATTGGCCCTTGACCATCACGTCTTGCAGCAAATTCCAGTCGGCCAGGGTGTGGTCACCCAGGGTCTTGGAAATAGCGAGTCCGGCACAATGTACCACCAAGTCCACGCCCCCAAAAGCCAGGCAGGCATGCCGGAAAGCCGCCTCTACATCTATTTCGCGGGTAATGTCAGCGGCCACATAGCTGGCTGCGTCGCGGCCAAAGGCCTCCCGAGCTTCTTTGAGCCGGTCTTCGTAGCGGTCGGTGAGCACCACGCAGGCCCCCTCTTTGGTCAGGCGCTCGGCGATGGCCCGGCCGATGCCGCCGCCGCCACCCGTGATGAAGGCCACCCGACGTGAAAGCGACTGCTCCGGGGGCTGCCGCTGCAGCTTGGCCTCTTCCAGCGCCCAGTATTCGATGTTGAAGGCCTCCTGCCGGGGCAGGGCCAGGTACTCGGAAATGGCTTCGGCTCCCCGCATGACGTTCACCGCGTTGAGGTAAAATTCGCTGGCCACCCGGGCAGTCTGCTTGTTTTTGGCAAACGTAAACATCCCCACCCCTGGCCAGAGGATGACCACCGGGTTGGGGTCGCGCATGGCGGGGCTGTCGGGGTACTTGCAGCTTTGGTAGTATTCGGCGTAGCCCTCCCGGTAGGCTTCGAAAGCGGGGATAACCTGCTCCTTCAGGGCATCGGGATCGCTGAGGTCAGCATCGGCGGGGAGATCGAGCACCAAGGGAGCGATTTTGGTGCGCAGAAAATGGTCCGGGCAGGAAGTGCCGAGGGGGGCGAGCTTGGCCAGGTCGTGGCTGTTGACGAACTGGAGCAGGCGCGGGTCGTCGGTAAAGTGTCCCACCATGGGCCGCACGCTGGAACAGAGGCCGCGCAGCACGGGAGCGAGGTCAGCGGCTTGCTGATGGCGCTGGGCTTCGGGCAGGGCTTCGCGCTTGGCGCCCCCAAATACCGGGCGCTTTTTGCCCTGTTGATCGGCGATGTACTGCGAAGCTTTTTCGATCACCTCCAGGCTGTTGAGGTAGCTCTCGTAGGCGGTATCGCCCCAGGTGAAGAGGCCGTGCTGCCCGAGCATGATGCCGCGAATGCCGGGGTTGGCGGCCAGGCAATCGCGGATTTGCAGGCCGAGGTCAAAGCCCGGGCGCTGCCAGTCGACCCAGCCAATCTGCCCCTCGAAGAGGTCTTCGGTGATCTGCTTGCCGTCTTTGCAAGCCGCGATGGCGATGATGGCGTCGGGATGCAGGTGGTCAATATGCCTGAAAGGCAAAAAGGCGTGCAGCGGCGTGTCGATGGAAGGGGCGCGGGAATCGAGGTCATAGAGGCAGCGCAGAAAAAGAGGCACCATCCCGTCTTCGTGTTCGAGGCCTTGGTACACCCCTTCCAGGGCGCGCAAATCATCGACATAAAGGGCAGCGAGGCCCTTGCGGGTGAGCGAGCCAATGTCGCCGCCCGAACCTTTGATCCACATGACTTCTTTTTCCTCCCCGGAAATAGGGTCTTTTTCGACGGTGCGGCAGCTGGTGTTGCCTCCCCCAAAATTGGTGATGCGCAGGTCGGCACCGAGGAGGTTGGAGCGGTAAAGCAACAAGGCCACTTCGTCGCCGGTCAGCTGGGCCGCTTTGGCCTCGTCCCAGAGGTAGTCGACATGGGCGAAAGAAGGTACGTTGATTTCCATGAGAAAATTCGGTTTTGAGCAGTAAATGGTGGTGGAAAAGCAGATCCTGAGAAGTGCGGTAAAAAGCCAAGGGAGTGACAAGAGCACCCTTCTTACTTATCCCCCTGTCCCAGGAGGGCCTATGCCCTGTGGTTTGGTCAATGAGAGGAAAATTAAAAAGCGGGATAGCTCCGGCCATCCTACACTGTTAGGGTAACGAGCGGAAATATTTCCAGCCCCATAAAAACCAGATGGCACGAGTTGCCACCAAGAAGAAAGAGCTGTAATTTTTAGTTGCCCTTTTTCCACCCAGCCAGGGCATACTACGCTCCAGCCTACCCTTTTAGGGCTTTGTTCACCGGTTGGGCGGGTTGGCCTCCCCCAAACGTGGCCGGTAACGGCTACACAGGACAGTACCCTACTCACCCGGTATGATTAGCATGAAAAGATCAGAGGTAAACCGCGCCCTTTCACGGGCTCAGCGCTGTTTTGACCGCTATTGCCGTTACTTGCCTCCTGTCCCCCGCTGGGAGGTGACCGATTTTGGGCTGCGCGATTTTAGCCACTTTGGCTTGACCTGGGTCACCTTGGCTGAAGGGCCGGATTATGGCGAAAAATTGCTCTACGCCCATAAATTCCAGCGTACCCCGGCCCACTGTCATCGCCAAAAAACGGAAGAACTGGTGGTGCAAATGGGCTATCTAGCCCTGCAAGTCTGGCTTCCTCCCGGGTTCTCTCCCCCGGGTTTTCCTAACGAACTCACCCGCAATGGCCAGCCCCTGCCCGTCTCCAGTGGGGAAATTCTCACCCTCGAAGCAGGCGAACGCCTGACCCTGCCTCCCCGGGTTTACCACGAATTCTGGCCCCTGACAGAAGAATGTATCCTCAGCGAACTCAACCTCACCGGCTCCACAACCGAAACAGATGCGTTTTTTCGCCGTCCAGATATCGGCATCCATTGTTTCATCATCGAAGATGAGCCGGCACACACCTGGTTGGAACGAGATCAGTAGCTTGTTTTTATGCAGGAGGTTTCCTTCCTTCCTGCTATGTACCGATCCCCTCTGCGCTTTTGTCCGTCTCTCGCCTTTTGGGGGCTGGGTCTGCTCTGCTTGACCCTCCTTGCCCCGGGTTGCCGCAGCCGGCAGCCAGCCATCGAAGGAACCGATCTCTGGAGCCTGGCACCTTCTCACCCCTTGGGCCAGATGCTGCCCCTCACCCCCGGCCAAGCGGCCCTGCCCCTACAGGCGGTCCGGGTGACCGTCGACCTCACCGGCACCCTGGCCCAGGTCATCCTCGACCTCACCTTCTTCAACCCCAGTACCGAAGCCCTCGAAGCCGAATGGCGCTTTCCCCTTTCTTCTCAGCAACAGCTGACCCACTTTGCGCTGGAAACGAACCAGGGATGGCAAGAGGCGGTCGTGGTTCCCAAACGAAAAGCCCGGGAGGCCTTTGAGGCCATCAAAAGGGAAGGCGATGATCCGGGCCTGCTGGAGCAATTGGACGGCAATACCTTCCGCATCCGGGTGTTTCCGGTGCCCGCCCGCGGCATCCGTCGCCTGCGCCTCAGCTACCAGGAGCCGCTCTCCCGGCAGGAAGGCCAGCCCTATTTCTTGCTGCCCTTGTCGCTGCGCGACAGCCTGCTGCACGGGTCCTACCTCCTCCGCACCCACGGCCTGGCCGAAGCACCGGAGGCCCTGCCGTCCAGTACCCCGCTGAATTTTGTCCGGCAAGGGGGAAACTGGATAGCCCAGGATAGCGGAAAATCTGTCCTGTCCCCACCGGGGATCGGGCTGCGCCTTTCTGCCACCGACCAGAAAATTCCCCGGGCATACTGGGGAAAACACGACAGCGGGTATTTCTTCTGGCTGGAGCCCACCCCTTTTGCCCCCCCTCCCCTGGCCCGGGCTGTCCCCCGGCGCGTGGGGCTGTTTTGGGATGTGTCGGCTTCGGCCACCCGCCGCGAGCAGCAGCGTGAGCTGGAGTTGCTGGGGCGGTGGTTGGCAGAATGGGATTCGGTGACCGTGGTGTTGCGGCCCTTTCACCTGCGGGCCTTGCCTGCCAGAGAATTTGTGGTGAAGCGCGGAAAATGGCCGGAGTTGCGGCAGGCAATCGAGTCGCTGCCGCAGGACGGAGCCACCCGGCTCCCCGGTTGGGACCTGCCCGGGGAGCCGGTAGATGCCTGCTTGCTGGTTTCTGACGGGTTCTTTTCCCTGCCCCAAGCCCGTGACAGCCTCCCGGCCGTACCGGTGCATGTCCTGCACGCGGCGAGGGCCGCAGCCCAGAACCGGCTCCGCGGCATTGCCGCCCGTACCGGCGGGGCCTACGTGGACCTCACCAGCCAATCCCTCGGCTCGGGCTTGGAAGCCCTGACCCATTTTCAACCCCAGCTGTTGGGCCTGAGCGAACCCGTAGCCGGCATCAGCGAGCTGGAGAAAGGCCTGCTGGCTGGCCAACTGCATCTGACGGGGCGCTGGGACGGCGCGCCCGCGCTGCTGCGGCTACGCCTCGGAGCAGCGGGGAGCGGGACCTTTCGCGAAGTCGCGGTGCAACTGGCCCAAGACCCCGCCCTCGAGCTAGCTGGAGAGCAGGTGGCCCGGCGCTGGGCGCAGTTGCGAGCCAACCGCTGGCAAGAAGCCGCCGTCCCTGACCTGGCGGCCCTGGAAACCCTGGGCACCAGCTATGGCTTGATCACCCCGGCCACTTCTATGCTGGTCCTGGAGCGGCTGGCTGATTACCTGCGCTTTCGGGTGCCCCCACCCGCAGCGATGCGTAGCGAATACGAGCGGCTTCTGGCGCAGGAAAAAGCCCGGGAGGAAATCACCTTGCTCTCCCAAGTCGACCAGGTCGCAGAAGCCTTTGCCGCCCGCAAGGCCTGGTGGGCCCAAACTTTCGAAATGCCTGACGAGCCCTATGAGCCCGGCCCGGTGCGGGACAAGCAGCCGGCAGCCAGTCCCGATAGCGGTCGCCCCCTTCCTGGGGGCAGCCTGCTGGCCCTGGGGCCAGGTCAGCAGCCGCAATGGCTCACCCGCGCGGGTGACGGCGACACCTTACGCTTGCAGGTGCAGGATCCCGCCGC
>CAZIVQ010000372.1:0-5117 GCA_964542415.1 uncultured Bacteroidia bacterium
AGGTCTGTGCTGATGGCGGCTCCGGCGATGGCCGAGGCCTCCTGGGCATAGCGAAGGGCCTGAGGGTAATCCTGTAGCTCGTAGAAGTTTTCGGTGATAGCCTCCAGCAAGCTGAGCTTATCTTTTTGCGGCGTATCGGGCGATTCCAGGCTATGTAGCAGTCGCACGGTTTGTTCGGACAGTTCTTCACGCCGGGCCCCGGAAACGGGCCGGGCCTTGAGTTCGATCATTTCGCCCTCCGGGTAGGGATTGCTTTCCGGGGGGGAATCGAAAGGTATTTTATAGGTTAGCCAGTCCCAAAAGTCGGGGGCAAGCTTCTGGGCCTTGATTTGGCTAAACGTTTCTGTCCAAAATACCACATGGGCCGACAAGCGAAGAAAGAGGTTTTCCCGCTCAAAGTTCAGGGCCTGAAAAAAAGACGTCATCTCTCCCCGCTCACCCGCAGCCAAGAGGGATTCCAGTTCCCAAAGGTGCAGAACGCTGGCTGATTCGGAGTCGAGGACAAAATCGTCCAAAAAGGCCATGAGTGACTGGCCAGCGTAAGCGCTGAGGTTGACTTCGAGGTGGGTAAACGCCGGAAATTGTTGCTTGAAATCATCCAGCAGCTGCCGCCGGTACCGGTAGGAGTTGCAGGTAATCCAGATGGCACTGGGACGCTCTCTGCCGTCAAGAACAAAGTGCAGTTTTTCCCATTGTTGTGTATGTTGGATCGCCCAGTCGCTCATGGTTAGGATTCGATAAACCGCCGGATCAGCGGGTTGATTTTACGCTCGGGTTGAAGGCCATTGTATTCCAGAATGCTGAGGGATTGCAGCAAATCCAGCACTTCCGGATCGGCTGATTTGCACCGCTTTCCGGACCTGCACCAGCAAGGCATTGAGCCGGGTAATCAGGGCCTTGGGATTGGCCCGGATCTTTTTCCGGATGAATTTGGTCGTTTTGTTTTGGCGGGCATAAGCGCCTTTGAGGTTTCCCTGCAAGCCGAGGAAGTTCCAAAAACCCGCTCTGGCAGATACCCCCGCCTCGACCTTCAGGCCCATCTCTTTGGTCAATTCTTTTTCCACTTCTTCTTCCGACAACCACTCCGAAGCAATTAATGCAAAGTCCTTTTCCGAAAAGGGGATCTTTCGCTGCTGCAATTCCCGTGAAAGAATTGCGATCAGGATCACAAAAATGTCCTCGGGTGCAAGTTGCTCAACGTCGGTTTCCTGCTCCAGGTCTACAAATATGCTCAGAAACTTCTCCGGCCCATCAATTCCTTCGGCAAAGCGCTTCAGCTCCACCGACTTGCCACAGCCTCTGTGCCCGGAAAAGATAAACTTCTGGTAGTCGTTAGGCAGCGCTTGTACTTTCCCCCCTTCCATTCCCAGGGCAAAGGTCATTCGATCGAATTGTTTCGTGCTTCTGACCTTACTGAAGTCTACCCATAGCTGGTTAAACCAGTCCGGACGCGACTGAATATGAAAATCAGGTTCGGTTACTTTTGGCCCGGAAAGGAATTTTCTCAGGAAATTGGTACTGGTAGGCCATCTGCTTTTTTGCAAAAATAGCGAATTTTCATGAAGGAGGGGCTCGGCTTAAGGTTTTTTCCAGCGGCTGGGTTCTGCCACCCGGAACAATGCATAACCGTCTCTCCCTGCCCCTTCCGGTCGGCTCTGGGCGCCAACGACAAAATCCGCGTTGGCTTCATCGGCTCAGGCAACCGCGGCACCCAGCTCATGCAGTGGTTCATGAATAACCCCCTTCGCGTTGCTGCGTTATATTTGCAGAAACCACCACCATGCTTAAACGTCTTTTTTCGCTGCTGTTTCTCGGGCTGATCCGCTTTTATCAGGGGGTAATTTCTCCCTTTTTTCCGCCTTCATGCCGCTACACCCCCACCTGCTCGCAGTACGCAGCGGAGGCCATACAGCGGCATGGGCCGTTTCGAGGGGGCTGGTTGGCGGTCAAGCGGATCAGCAGTTGCCATCCTTGGGGGGGCTCGGGCTATGATCCGGTGCCACCCGTAAAGGGGCCGGAAACTCCTTCTCCAGAAAAAACTTCAGGTAAATAACGCGAGGGGGCCATCAGCCTGCCGGGAGCAGCATTTTTCGGGCTTGTTCGAGCAGCTGGGTTAAGCGCAAGGATACGCCTTCGAGGTCGTGGCGCTGGGCCGCCATGAGGGATTCGAAGCTAACCTGTTGGCTGCGGAAATGAGGCTGTCCTCCTTGTTGGGTGGCGGCAAAGTGGGCGAGAGGCTGGAAAGCTTCGCGCCAATAGCTGAGGGCTTCGGTGGCCTGGCGGAGGTCCTCGCAGAGCTGGCGGCAGCGGGCGGCCTCTTCGGGGTTCAATGTTGGGTCGTGAAGGTGGCGCTGAAGCTGCTCACAATGGAGGTGGGCCTGGGCTGCTTTGGCTTGGGCTTCCGCATAGAGGGTAAGGGCCACCGCTTCTTCGGCTTTGGCCCCATCAAGGGTGAGGGAAGCGGCGGCTTGAGCCCAGCCCCAAGCGGGCAGGAGGCAAAGCACATTCAACAGCAGAAGTGTCCCAATCAGGTGAAAGCAAGTGGACATGGTGGATCTTTTCTTTTAGGCAGAAAATCAAATATTTTCCTTAGCTAAAGAATTTCTGCCTGAATTCCAAAATGTAAATGGCTTGAACAAATGTAAGCTTTTTTTCAGGGTAAAAAATACCATATGCTTTAACCCCTTGCAAGAATAATTCGTTTCCCTTGAAGAGGCTCCTGAAGTCTTAATGACACGCTCTCGTACCATCCGAACCGTTTGGGAGACTGATTTCTACCTAATTGCTATGAATCCTACGGCTTTCTCCACTTTTCTTTCGCTGTTCTTACTTGGTTTGCTGACCTTGTCTACTGGGAAGCAAACTCAGGCTCAGCAAGTTATCGGCTGGAACGATCTGAAGGATGTCCGCTATACAGACCCTGCCAACCCGGAATTGGCTGGAGATCCCCTGCATCAGGTGCCTCATTTTGGCCCGGAGGTAAAAGCTTTGGCGGGTAAGGAAGTGGAGATCCGCGGCTATATGCTGCCGCTGACGGTGGACAACAAGCTGTACATCCTTTCGCAGTACCCTTTCACCGAATGTTTTTTCTGTGGCGGAGCCGGCAAGGAAACCGTCATTGAGCTAAAATTGAAAAAGGAAAGCAAATTTGACATCGACGAATCTATCGTCATGCAGGGCACTTTTCGCCTCAACGACAACCCGCTGGAGCTGTCTTATGTGCTGGAAGAGGCCGAGCCGATGAAAAAGTAGCACATCCCCGTTTCTTATGATAAGTCTGCGTGCTATGAAAACGCCGGACGGAGTCCAGCGGTACAAGCACTAGTACCGCTGGACTCCGTCCGGCAAATAAGCCAGCATCTGTCGCAGCCAGATCATCGTAGATCCGCCTCAGGCTGAAAGTCCGCCTTCGGAGGAAGGACGCCATCGCCCATTGCCTCAGTCCGGAAATCCGGCCGAGCCCACAGTTCGTAATCCGTGCGAGCAATCTCCTCCCACCGGGGGAGCAGCCTAGACCAACGGGTATATGCCCAAGGGCTAATCAGCTTCCTCGCCCCTTGAGGGCTATGCTTCTTTTCTCCCGTAGTACATGATCCGCCATACCCTTCCGAGCTGATAATCAGACACGTAGAGCGAGCCATCGGGACCTTGGGCCAAGCCTACCGGGCGGTAACGGGCATCGCCGGGGCTGTTGATCGTGTCTTCTTGGGCAAAACCTTCAGCAAAAATTTCCCAATCGCCGCTAGGCAAGCCATTCTCCAGGGGCACAAAAACCACAAAATAACCTTTCTGTGGCAAGGGGGCGCGGTTCCAAGAGCCGTGGAAAGCAATAAGCGCCCCGTTTTTGTAACGAGCCGGGAATTGGTCGCCGGTGTAAATCATCATGTCGTTGGGAGCCATATGGCCGGGAAAGGCCATGATTGGTTTTTCGATACCCTCACAGCGGCCCTGTTGTTCGCCCGTTCCTCCGTATTCAGGAGCCAGCATCTTTTTGTCTTGCAGGTGGTCGAAGTAGCAATAAGGCCAACCAAAATCATCTCCCTCGTCGATCTGCAAAAATTCCTCCGAGGGCAGCTCTGCACTCTGTTTGGTGGTATAGCGCTCCGGCCAAAGCTGATGAAGCTGATCGCGTCCGTGCTGCATGCCGTAGAGGCGGTTGGCTTCGGGATGCCACTCGATGCCAATGGCATGGCGGATGCCGGTGGCGTATCGCTTGCCGTCGGTCACCTGCATTTGCCCAGGCTGGTCTGCCTTGAATTGCCAGATGCCGCCGTGGCGCTCAAGTAGGGGACAGGGATCCATGCCGGGCGAACCAGGGGTGCGCATTTCTTCCTGGCAGGCGTTGGCCGGGGCCCCAACCGTGACGTAGAGGTTGCCGTCCGGGTCGAAGGTCATGCCCTTGGCAGCGTGCTGCTGCTGGTAGGGCAGCCCTCCCACGATCTGCGTCCCGTTGGTATCGGGCAGGAGTTGACCGGGGGTGAAGGGATAGCGGAAAACAGCCGTATCGGCCGAGACATAAAGGGACCCATCATGGACTTCGATGCCGGTGCCGCGGTAGTTGGCAAAGCCTGCCCGCTCATCCATGCGGCCATCGCCATCGGTATCGCGTAGGGCCAAGACGCCAGGGCCTTCATCTTTTTCTCTTTTGCGCATTTTTACGTAGAGGTCGCCGTTGTCCCGCACGGTGATGTGGCGGATGCGGCCGAGGCTATCGGCCACCACTTTGGCCCCAAATTCAGCTGGGAGCTGTAGCAAGCCATTGTCCGCATCGGCCGCCGGCAGGGCGCCCATCGGATCCTCAGGTTCGCTGCTTTGTTGCTGGCAACTGGGTAGAAAAAAGACGAAAGCGAAAAGGGTCAGGAGAGAAAGGAGCAAACGCATGTCGTAGCGGAAAAGATGGATGGAAAAAATAAACGGACTTTAAAATAAACTGAAATGCCGACTAAAAGTTCGTTGCTGGGGGAGACAGGGAAGAAGAGAAGATGCCAAGAAGCACTGCTTCAGGCAAGGAGCACCGCTCCAGGGAAGAAGTAAAAAGGGTAAAATCCGGCTCCGATCTGGGGTTGCGGAGCCGGATTTTACGGGGAGTCTTTACCGCTTGGCTACCGCAGCTTCAT
>CAZIVQ010000373.1:0-5104 GCA_964542415.1 uncultured Bacteroidia bacterium
GCCGAATTAGGAAAAGCGCACTCAAGGCCACTGAGGTTCCTTTTTCAACCCCGAAACTGATGCATGACGAATTCCTTTTCTGGAAAAACCGCATTCTACTCAGCTCAACCCTCTTAGAAATCAGGAAAAACCTGAAGTGAACGCAGGTGGAACCGCCATCATATGGAACAAAACCAATTTAATGGGCCGCAGGGAAAAAAAAATCTACAAAAGGGAGACAAATGTGTAAGTTGCTGAAAATCAGCTTCCCTTGCCGGCGTAAGATGAAGGGGTCTCCCCATACTCCTGCTGAAAGCACTTGGAGAAATACTTCGGATCCCGGAAGCCTGTGAGGTAGGCGACCTCCGCCACGTTCAGTTTTTGCTGGCTCAGCAGCTGGGCCGCCCGCTTGAGGCGCACCTGCTTCAGGAAGCTTTTGGGCGTCTGGTTAGTCAGGGCTTTCATCTTCTTGAAGAGCAGGGGGCGGCTCACCGCCAGCTCTTCGGCAAAATGCTCGATGGTAAAGTCGGGATTGTCAATGTGGGTCTCGGCCAGCTGCATCACCTTTTCCAGAAAGTGCTCATCGGCCGAAGTGACGGTGATCTCCTTGGGGTCGAAGTTGCGGGTGCGGGCAAACTTCTCCCGCAGCCGTTGCCGGGCCTCAATGGCGTTGCGCACCTTCAGCCGCAATTCTTCCGGATAAAACGGCTTGTTCACGTAGTCATCCGCGCCGGTTTCCAGGCCCTCCAGCCGGAAGATGAGCGCCGTGCGGGCCGTGAGCAGGATGACCGGGATGTGGCTGGTCTCCAGGTTCGTCTTGAGGTGGCGGCACAAGGTGGTGCCATCCATGCGGGGCATCATCACATCGCTAATGATGAGGTCGGGCAGCCGCTCCCGGGCCATGTCCAGGCCCTGCTGCCCATCGGCAGCCGTGAGCAGGCGGTATTCTCCCCCAAAGACCGACCCGATGTAGGCTTGCACTTCTGGGTTGTCCTCTACGAGCAACAACAGCGGCGCGTCTTCGGGAGGGGCCACCTTCGCGGCCAGCGGGGCACTGGGCAAGGGCTGGTAATGCCGGTGGTCCTCACTGTCGCGAAAATCGGCCAAAATGGCCTCCGGGGGCAGGTGCGCATGCCCCTGCGGCAACCATACCTGGAAGGTCGTGCCCTCCCCAGGCTCGCTGGCAACCCCGATACGCCCCCCGTGCAGGCGCACGAGCTGCTCCGAAAGGGCCAGGCCAATGCCACTGCCGACCTGCTCATTGCCGCCCCGCTGCTCAAAAAATCGCTGGAAAATTTGCGCTTGAATCTCCGGCGACATGCCCCGGCCATTGTCGGCCACGGCTATGACTACCCCGCCGTCTGCTGCGGCCACCCGCAGCCTGATCCGGCCTCCGTCAGGGGTAAACTTGAAGGCATTCGACAGCAGGTTGTAGATGACTTTCTCCAGCTTGTCTCGGTCGTACCAAAGCCGGATTTCTGCTTCCTCCGCCTCAAACCGGTAGTTAAGGCCCCGCAGCCGAGCCGTCTCCTGAAAAGAAAGGAAGATTTCTCGCAGAAACCGCACCACGTTGCCCTCCGCTATTTCCAGGTCCTGGTGCTCGGCCTCCAGCTTGCGGAAGTCCAGCAACTGGTTGACCAGGGCGAGCAGGCGCTGGGCGTTGTGCTCGATTGAGCGCAGGCGCTGCACCGTGCGGGCGCTGCCCTCCTCTCGCTGGATCAACTCGCGCAACGGCCCCAGGATCAAGGTCAGCGGCGTGCGAAACTCGTGGGTGATGTTGGTGAAAAAGCGCAGCTTCATCTGGTGGAGGTCTTCCTGCTTTTCCTTGGCCAGGTGCTCCAGCTGATAAGAATGCTGCAACCTGACGTAGCGCGCCACGGCCCAAATCACGCCGACCAGCAGCAAGACATAGGCCAGATAAGCCCACCAGCTGCGCCAAGGCGGCGGCAGCACCCGGATCGTGAGGGTCCGCACCGCGGGGTTCCAAAGGCCGTCGTTGTTGCCGCCCCGCAGGTAAAAGGTGTAGGTGCCCTCCCGCTGCAAGGTGTAGGTCGCTTTGGGTTCACCGGTGGTGAATTTCCAATCTGGGTCAATGCCTTCGAGGCGGTAACTGTAGGCGTTGCTTTTGGGGTGGGCAAAATCCAGGGCGGCAAAGCGGAGGGTGAAATTGGCCTCGTTGTAAGCGAAGGTCAAAGCGGGGGTGTGGTTCAGGGTCTGGGTCAATAACTGGTCTTCCCCTCCCACTGCGATGCGGCGGTTGAAAGCCTCCAGCCCGCTGAAGACCACCGGCGGCACGTAGGTATTGGGTTGAATCTGGGCCGGGAAAAAACGGGTAAACCCGTGGGTCCCCCCAAAAAGGAAAGCCCCTTCGCGGGTCTTGTAATAGGCGTTGTAATTGAACTCCAGGTTTTCCAGCCCTTCGGTGTGGTGGTAGCGGGTAAAAGTGCCCCGGTCACGGTTGAGCTTGGCGATGCCTTGATCGGTGCTGAGCCAGAGGTCGCCCGCCTCATCTTGCAGGATGCCAAAAATGGTATTGCCGGGCAGGCCATCGGCGGTGGTGTAATGGCGGGCGGTATCCTGAGTGGAATCAAACTGCCACAGGCCTTGCCCCAACGTGCCGATCCAGAGGCAGTTTTTTTCGCCGGGCTGAAGGGCATAGACCTGTAGGTCTGGAAAAAAGCGCTGGAACTGCACCCGGTCGCCTTGCCGATCGAGCCTGGCCAGGCCTTTTTCAGAGCCGATCCAGATCTGCCCCCGTTGGTCGCGGCTCAGCACCCGGAGTTGATCCGAGGGCAGGCTCGTGCTGTCCTGGCTGACAAAGCGAAAATGCCTCGCCCGCCCGCTTGCGATGTCAAACTCATTCAGGCCCCCGCCATAGGTGGCCACCCAGAGCGAATCGCCCTCCCGCAGCAGGCTGTAGACGTTGTCGTGGCTGAGCGAATGCGGGTCATCTGGGTCGTGCAGGTAGCGCTCGAAGCGATTTTCCCCAGGGAAAAAACGGTTAAGGCCCCGCTGAAAGGTGCCGATCCAGAGTTGCTCGCCATCCGCGAGCAGGGTCTTGATGTTTTCTCCGCTGAGGCCACGAGGGTTTTGCGGTTGGGCCGGCAAATGCTGAAAACGGCCGCTTTGGGGATTGAAGTAATTCAGGCCGCCTCCCTCAGTTCCGATCCAGAGGTTGCCCGCCGCATCTTCAGCAAAAGAACTCACCACATTGGCACTGAGGCTATTGAGGCCCAGCTGCGGGCGGTAGATTTGAAATCGGGTAAAGCTTTCGTCCAGGTAATTGATCCCCCCATAGTAAGTGCCAATCCACACCCCCCCCTGCTGGTCCCCAAAGAGGGCGCGTATCGAACTGCTGCTGAGGCCCTCGGGATGGCCTGCCTCGCTAATCATGGTCTTAAAACCATCTTGCTCAGGCAGGTAGCGATTGAGCCCGACAAAGGTACCCACCCAAAGCCGTCCGTTCTGGTCAAGGGTCGTGGAGCGGATGTTGTTGTGACTCAGGGCAAAAGGATCCCCTTCTTGAGCCTGATAACTCCGCAACTTGCCGCTTTGCCGGTCCCAGCAAAATATCCCGTCATCATGGGTTCCGATCCAGTATCGCCCCTGTGGGTCGCGCAGCAGGGTTTTGATGTGCAACGCGGCGAGCGGATCCAGGTCGAGATGAACTTCGTCGCTGCGCCGGAACTGATAGGTCCCATGAGCACTGCTTTCCCGGCAAAAGAGTCCCTGATCGGTCCCCACCCACAATTCCCCCTCCGGTCCGGGCAGAATGGCTTTTACGTCCGGGGCTTGCAAGGTGTCGGTACCGTGGAGAAAAGTCTTCTCCCAGGCAAAGCTGTCGGTCGTAGGGAGGTAGCGGAGCAACCCCAGGGCGGTGCCGATCCAGAGCTGCCCCTGCGGATCGCGGGTGATGCTCCGCACCACATCGGCGTCCAGGCCGTTGGCTTGATCACTGCTAGGGCGATAGTTGTGAAATTGCTCCGTGTTCAGGTCCAGGCGGCTTAGTCCGCCGTTGGTCCCCAGCCACAGCGAGCGGGTGCGACCATCGAAGTAGATGGCTCGCACGTCGTTATTGACCAGGCTGAAGGGGTCATCTGGCTGTTGCTGAAACACGCGGAAACGGTAGCCATCGTAACGGTTGAGGCCATTGCGGGTACCAAACCACAGGAAGCCCTCGTCGTCCTGCGCAATGGCAAAAACAGAGCTTTGGGACAAGCCATCAGATTTATCGAGGTGGCGGAAGCGCCACTGCGCCTGCGCCTCCATTCCCAGTCCCAAGTTCAGCAGCCAACATCCACAAACAATAAACCAAGCACGCATAAAGAGAGCAGTAGGTAGTAGTCAGGAAAAGCAAAAGCGGGCAGTTCTCCCATAGTTTGCTGCGCGCAAGGTAAATATATCATTTTTAAGGAGATAGCTGGAAAAGACCCGAGAGGAAACCCGGGAGAAAGGATCACTGGTAGGGACAGGGCATGCCCTGTTCCTACCAGGACCAGGCCCGAAGAGCCGCAGGCGGGTGTGGCCGCTGGGTTCCTCCGTAGGCGGACCTTCGGCCTCCCAGGTCGCGACGAGCTGGTATTGTTCTGCCTCGCTTACGCTTACTTTCACGCGGAGGGCTTCTTCTGGGGTGGTGGGGGGGGTAGGGCTGTTAAGTGCTAATCAGGCAAAATAAATCTGAAATATTTGCGATTGCGTGATCTTGAGCCTCGGTAATAGATTGGAATCCTTGCTTTCGGTGGATGTTGATGGCCACGGTAGAGAAAACAGCAAAAGCTATGGGTCCGGTTCCTGTCTTAATTCGATTATGGTCTTCTTTATGAACGACATCCTTGACGTAATGCAGCCGATTTTCAATGCCCCAGTGGCCTCTGATTCCTTGGCAGTAGTACTCCGCAGAGGTTTCAAACCGGTCAGAAATGTAGAAAGAGTTGGTGTGGGTTTCCTTGCCTTTTTCAATTCTAAATCGGTGGATATGGATCACCCGTCGCAAGTTGGCCCATTCCTTCGCTTTGGGGCTGTCTTGGGCATCAAACACATAAGCCGTCCAACTAGTAAATCTTCCATGCCCGGTTTCTTCGATGGTAACATGATCCAGCGGTTCCTGCTCAACGGCTATGCGCTG
>CAZIVQ010000374.1:0-5098 GCA_964542415.1 uncultured Bacteroidia bacterium
CAGAGATGCGGAAAAAGACGCACCGAATACCCATCAATCAGTAGTTGACAAGGCATTAGTATTAGCCAGTGATCCGCGCCCAGCGCCAGGCCAGCCAGCCGCTGCGAAGCAGCAGCCCTAGCATCAGCGGAGCAAAGGCCGGATGAAAAGCCTGGGGAAACAAAGCCCACCCCAAGAGCACGATCGCGATCAGGGCTGCGGTCACCAGCCAATAGCCGCGCAACCGGTTCAGCCGCCGCCGCCACAGCAGCAAGGGGGCCATCACCAAATGCAGCGGCAGCAGCCAGAGCAGGTTATAGTTGGCTTTGGTGGCGGTATGTTCGGTAGCAAACCAAAGCAAGGAGATGACCAGCCCAGCGAGGCCGGCCAGCAAAAATAGCCCCAGGTCAAAACCCGGGTGGTAGCGCCGGGCCTTTTCCTGCCAAAAGGTGAGCCCCCCGAGCAAAAGCAACAAAGCCAGCCCTGCCGCCATGGGCCCCAACAGCCAGGGGGTATCAGAGATCTCCAGTTCTCCGGCGTAGGGTACCCGCTGCTGCTTGACCAGGGCCTGGTCGGTTCCCGGACGCAGCAGGCTGGCGTGGCTCATCTGTTTGGCCAGCTCATCTGGTAAGAACATGGCTTCTGACTGCGTGGCTTCCTGGTCTATCACTGCCCCCAGCACCAGGTCGATGCCGAAGCGTATCCAAGGCTTTTTTTGCAGGTAGTGGGCCAGGTGCTCGCGAAAGGTAAACCCGCTTCCCTGGTCAGGCTGGGAAAATTGCAGGCTGTCTCCCACGGCCTGCGCAAACACATCGCGGATGCGGGTAGCGCAATTGTCAAAAAAGAAATCGTACCGATAGGCGCGGTTCTCCGGCCGGTAATTCTCCCGCAAAAACTGGAAAACCGCTTCTCTCTGTTCCGGGTTGAAGGCAAGCACTTGCTCCACATACCCTCGCTGAAAATACCGGTAGGTGTACTCAAAATCTTGGTAAGGATCCACATCGAGGATGTAGTCCAGGCGACCGCGCATGAATTTGAGGTAAAAATTAGGGGTGCTGAAATCGAAGGTGCCATAGTTGTACACCTCGTCTATGCCCCGCAGCGGGTCTTTTATCCGGATGGCGCTGTGCCCGAAGGAAGAATAAAGGGCCTCACCGGGCTCACAAGTGAGGAGGGTGATTTCGGCTTGGTCCGATAGCAATTGGGCCCTTATCGGTAAGCAGGCCCCGAGAAGAAGGCCAAACAAAAACAGACGGAAGGTATTCATGGCGCAGCGCAGTTTGCTCCGGCCAATATAAGGAATGGCGACAAAATAACTCTATGTTCTTGTTTGATCTTCCCGACGAGCCGGGATCCATGATTTGGACGATCCTGCGGAAAAAGAGCAAGGTTAAATGGTTGAGAATTTAGCTCCACAAGCACTAGAGGTCTTTGGCTCGGCTTCGGACGCCAGGGAAGGGGGAGGGGTAGCAGGAACACGCAGGAATACGATGGCACCGAGGCCTTCTTGACCTTCACCGGAGAGGGTTCCGCCCAGGCGACCAATGGCACGCTTGGCCCGGGCCAGGCCCATGCCGATGCCTACCTCGGGATGGTATCGGGAATGGTGCAGGGAGCGCATGGCGTAACCGAAAGTGTCATCGGGGTTGATCTCAAACCCTATCCCATTGTCGGAAATCCGCAAGGTCCATTCATGCTGGCGCTGAGTAAAATCCATCTGGATTTGGGGCAAGGGGCTCGAAGCCGTAAACTTAAGCGCATTGTCGATCACTTCTCCCAGGACAACCTTCAGCAAGGGAGGATCGGTCATCACGGTCTCCATGTGGCTGAAGGTAAGCTGTACCTGCCGCGCCTCGATCGTGTCTTGATAGGGCTGCAATACTTCCTGGATCAGGGCATAGAGGTCCACCTCCCGGGGGGCCAACTGCCAGCGACCGATGCGGGAATAGCTGACCAGCCCTTGGGTCTGATCACTCAGGCGCTGCGAAGCCCGCTGGATGTTGAGCAAAAACTTCTCCCCGTCTTCTGAAAGCTCCGGCAGGCGCTTTTTGAGCAATTCTGAGTATGACGCGATATGACGAATAGGCGCTCTGAGGTCATGAGAAATCACAAAAGCCAGCATTTCGAGCTCTTCGCGGGTGCTCTTCAATTCCTCGCGGGTGCGGGCCAATTCAGCCCGCAAAGTGGCTACCTCATCGAGGGTTGCTTGCTGCTCCATGAATGCATGGGGAAAAATAGACGCTTCATCGCTTGCGGCGACTACGGGCGCGCCGAAGATGTAGGAGATTTCGTCCAATTCTTGCACCCGGTCCCAGCGGATGCGACGATAGCCGCCGTCCTGGCAAAGATGGCGGCACACCAGGCGATGGTCTTCGTTGCTTTCGAAGCGAAAAAAGAGATGCATCGCCATTTCTTCCCGGTCTTCAGGATGGAGCAATTGCAGAAACTGCCGGTTTTCCAGCTGGTTTTCGGCGTAGCCCAGGCAACTAAGGGTAAAAGGGGTAGCCATCAGCACATGCCCCTGCTGGTCCAAGCCATAAAATAACCGGGAATCACTGGGAATCTTGCCGGTTTTTTCCCTGTCTCCTACAGGCAGCCATTGAACATGGGAATGAGAGGTAAGCGATGAAGCCATGGCGTTTTCAGGGTCTTAAGCTCCGTCACAGAACAAGGCTCTGGACAGGAGGGAAAATCAAAGTGTGTTGATTCTAGGCTAAGAATAAACCTAAGATCGCTTCCCCCACTGCCCATTCCAAGCACAGATTACGTCAAATATTACTTCATCATTAAATAAGGTTCAATGCTATGTATTTCATCTGGTGCAAAACCTATTTATCCAGAATGTCATAAGGCACAAACACCCAGCGGCCTTCATCATCGACGATCACAAAGATGGCGGCGGTCTCTTTGGGGTCGCCTGCTGCCCGGCGAAATTCCGGTACCTTATCCGCCTTGATCAAGTCGCGCCGGATAAAGTCTTCCAGGATGGTCGCATTGAAAAACCAATTGAGGGGGGTATGGTCCCGGTCGAAAATAGGCTTCCCGATATCGATATAATCGTGCGAAGCGATGAAAATGGGATGCGCGGAGATGTCCTCTTCGATCACCTGGTGAGCGAGGTATTGGAGGTCGTCTCCCACTTGGGTGAGGTCATTGCGAATGGACTCTACGATCAGGTCGAGGGGTTCTTCTTGAGGCATGGGTAAAGAAGCTGAGATGAAAAAAGCGATATAACGGCAGCAGCCTGCCAGCATTACCTGACCACAAAAGTACGCCTTACCCCCTTGACCTCCAACCCCTTTGGTTTTCCTAAAAAAAGTTCCGGCCACGCAGGCGAGCCCGCGTGGCCGGAAGGGAAAATCTCTTTTGGCAGTCTCTGGTTGGGAGCAGTTCGCACTAGTTATAAGCGATGGCTGCCTGGAACTCAGAGGGGCTTTTGCCGGTCCACTTCTTGAAGGTGCGGGAAAAGACGCTGATTTCAGAGAAACCGAGCAGCTTGGCAATTTCGCCTTTGCTCACCTTGCGCTCACGCAGGCAAGCGATGGCAATGCTTTTGCGCACCGAGTTCAACAGTTTCTGGTAGGAAGTTCCTTCCTCCTTGAGCTTCATCTGCAAGCTGCGGACGCTCATCGAGAGGTGGTCGGCGACCACTTCGATCCCGGGGTTTTGCCCCTTGAGCTGCTCGAGCAAGAGCAGTTTGACGCGGTAAGTGAGGCTGTCGGAAGGTTGCTGGCTGTCGAGAAAGGCGTTGGCGTGTTTGTTAAAGACCTGGATCAAGCGAGGATCTTGGGAAGTCATGTGCATTTTCATATCGACTTTAGGTTAATAAGCGAAGAACAAAACAAGCATAGGCTTACAGGGCTGGATGCGGCGCATCCGGCTGAGCATTCCTGTGTGTCAACACCTCCTAGGGCTACCACGGGGTAGTAAGGCGGTGATTCACTCGTACGTTATCGCTTTCCCCATACAGAATTACGCTTCAGGCAGACAGAATTGGCAGGTCGATGCATGCTACCCAATAACACGCAGTGGGATTCGGCTACTTGGCTGAATGCCCTTAGATGGGCGTATATTCTGACTTTTGAAAAGTAAAGAGTTTTGGCAGAAAAAACAATGAGGCTCTCCTGCATAAACAGGGCGCAACTGCCTGGGTTTCCCTTCCTTTTTATATTGACTCCCCAGCCAATGGTGAGGTAAGGTTGACAGGCGTTTACTCCTTGTTCATAGCAGGAACAAATTCTGTTCCAATTCCGCCAAAACCGCCCAGCAGCCTATTTCTTCTTTTCAGTCCCAGCTCCCAACCATTGGTCCCCCTCAGGCGGCAGCCCGGGTAGATTGGGCCTTAATTAATGGACAGGTTTGGATTTTGGCGTTCCTGCGTTGGTCATTTGGGAGAAAAATAGCATTTTGATTGTTGGCCGTGGCTAGATAACGTGCTCCTGAAACAGGGCTTTTTTCTGGGTTCTCCGTCTCTTTTTCTCCTTCAGGCCTCCCCCCCAGGTGACTTTCGTTTCTTAGGGTAGCCATCTAATCAGCGGGCAGCAACGTACACTTCGCTATAGGTTATGCCCTCTTTCCCTCCCATTCGTCCCTAACCATCCTTTCGTGGTATGTCGCAAGAGAACCCCTCCGCATCGGTCACCTACAAGTTTCGCTCGCTGAAGACTTATGCCTCCACCGAGTGGCTGGCTGAGAGCAAGAAAAAATACCGGCAGGTATTTGACCGCAACGAGTTGAGCTACATCTACACCGAATTTGCGTTTTTCAATAAGCTCTTCGACGAGAAAGACTGGTCTGCCAACATCAACGTCAAAGCCTTCCTCCGACCCACCGACCGGCGCCGCAAACCCGAAGAACTCTGCGACATTGAGGTCCACAAGAATATCTCCCGCGACCAAAACATCGTCTACATCCGTGAAGGCTGGGGCATGGACCGGGTCGGGGCCTTTTGGAAAGAAGGTGCCTTCTTCTGGGAAGCCTACATCGACGGCAAGCTCGTGGGCAGCTGCGACTTCTGGGTCCAAGACATCGGCACCGTCACCGCCGATATCAACCCCTACCTGGCCATAGAGGGCGTCAACCTCTACGAAGGCAGCAATGCCGACGGAAACCAGCCTCC
>CAZIVQ010000375.1:0-5097 GCA_964542415.1 uncultured Bacteroidia bacterium
GAACTGAGGAATGCGGGTTTCAGCGAGATCTGCGTAATGGATAGGAGCCGAGTTGGGGGGATGCGGCGGGCTGAAATCGCCCCCTTTCTGTGCGCAGTTCAGTCGGCTTGGCAGCAGTCACTAAAGGGCGCTAACGTCAGTTCGCTCAACTCGGCTTGCTCCAGTAACTCCGCCCAAGCTGAGGCAAGTTCGCCGTCATCGGGGCGTTTTTGGTATTGCTCAGCAAGCAGATTGAGCGCATCGAACCATATCCCATTAGCGGCATAGATCTGAGCTTGGTCGAGCGTTTCGGCATTGGCAAGCTGATTTTGCAGACCGATATTGGGGTCTATAAAATTCAGACTACCTTTGACAAACACGGATTCAGTGAGCTGGGCGGGGTCACAGTAAACCACTAGCGTCCAGGTGTAGGGCTGTCCGGGTTGGAGCGATCGCTCCTCTGGGTCAATTGCAAAAGAAATCAATCCGGCAGGTACGTCTAGGGAATCCAGACTGATGTAGTCAACGAAGTCGTCGTTGGCATCTTGCAGCATCAACTCCAGCCGAGTTTCAGCCGTCAGCGGAGATGGCAGATAAAACCACAGCGTCGGTGTGGCCTGGGTGGTTTGCCCCCAAACCACACCCTGGGTCGTGGGCACCAGAGCGGTGAGACCTTCATAGTCTTGGCAGGGACCACGACTGGCCCCACGACTGGCCCCGCCTTGGGATCTGCCACCGGGCGTGCCCTGATCGGGTGGGGGTGGCGCGTTGAACAGAATTTGGCTTTGGGCCAAGACCTCATAAGGGTGCGTAGTCGTTGCGTCGATTTCCGGGGGCAGTTCAGTTTGCGCGTGCCCTGCTAGCGGACTCAGGAGAGTGAGGGCAATGCCCAGCGGCAGGCGTTGAACGGGGGAGAAGGTCAAGATCATGGCAAGTTTAGGGGGGGGATGGAGTAGTCAAGGGAGTCATACCGGCGAGAGTTGCCGTGAGAACACAGGTGAAAGCTGCCGGGATAAGGGGAATCCAGCCTCCCCCCAGCAGCAAGACAAAACAACTGCCGCTCAGGGTGCCGAGGGCGATCGCTAGGGCTAGACTGCGATGAAGCAGGGTGGGACAGACTAGGACGCCATAGCCCACCAGCCCCCAACCCACCAACCACAGGGCTTCTCCCCAGAGGGGCCAGACCCATATGACAGGGCGCTGAGCCAGCACGGCATTGAGGAGCTGACTGGTCATGTGGGTTTGCACAAAAACTCCGGCGACCCGGTCTGGGCGGCTAGAGCCGAAGGGGGTAAACCAGTAGTCTCCTGCGCTATTGGCAGTGACGCCGAGAATGACAATGCGATCGCGAATCGCCTCTGGTGCCACCTGTCCCGCTAGCAATTGGTTCAACGATACCTGATCGGCAATGGTGGAGGCTGTCGCCCCAGCGCGATAGTTCAGCATGAGCTGATTGCCAGCGGCATCAATGCCCTGATAGCCTCCCCAGCGCGATCGCACCCGTCGCAACACGGTTTCCCCCAGTTGCAGATCACCGTCGGGGGTGAAGCGAGGGATAATGCCCTCATCCTGCAAATAGCGAAAGGCCAGCCGGGCACTGAAGGAGTAGGGCGTTGTGCAAGGAGAGGCCGGGTCGGGGTCCAATGAGATGAGCTGTCGCCGCAAAATCCCATCCCGATCTTCGATGAAGTCGCTAAAGCCGATGCGGGCTTCGGGAATTTCGGGGGGTGGGGCGATGCCGACGGGGTCTAGTACCGCATCGCGGCTCTTGCAGACGGCAATCAGGCGATCGTTTTGCTGGAGTGCTTGTAGGACATTGGTCGCTTGGGGAGCAGTGGCGCGATCGCGATAGATGTCCAGCCCGATCACCCGTGGTTGATGCGCTGCCAGGCGGTCGAGTACCTGGGCCAGCGTCGGATCGGAGAGCGAGCCGACCCGCTCAGCTTGGGGTTGAGCCTGAATGTCGGCTTCATCCAGCGTGACCACCAAAAAGCGCTGATCAACTCCTGCCGCTGGACGCCAGGAGAGCAGTCGATCAAAGCCCCATAGCTCGATCGGTTCCAGCACGCCCAGCGATCGCCCCCCCAGCACCAGACCGCTTACCACCAGGCTAGTGAGCACCCCTTTCACCAGCGCCGCCGCTGTGACCCTGGGAAGGCGATTGGTTTGGGGTTTAAGCGGGTCGTCTGCTCTAGCAGGGGGGGAGGGAACTGTCGCTGGCGGCACGGAGTCGGCGCGCCAACCGTTCCAGGTGGTGGGAGCCTCGGCGGGGTTCTGGTAGATCACAGGTAGCCAGGTGGCACAGGGATAGTCCGGCTCCAATCCCTGCAGTTGCTCACGAGCTACTCGAACGGCGCGGTAAAGCGACTGACCGCTGGCAAAGGCCGACAGAAAATGTTGCAGAAAGGTTTGGGCGACCCGATCGGGCACGGGTTCCCGCATGACGATGACCTGGGGGATGTGCAAATCGGCCAGTTCCCAGGCCAGTCCCAGACCGTCGCAGGAATTGAAGATAGCCAACTTGAGTCCGTGGGCGATCGCCCGTCGTAGGCCGTAGCGCAAATCCTCCAGGGTCAGGTGGTCGGTGGGGTTGAGCTGCAAGCATCCCTGGGAAGCTGAGGCGGTGAACTGGCTGCTGCTGTGCCCGGCAAAAAACCAGAGATCCCATTCGGCGTCCCAGAGATGGCGATTGAGGGTGGCGCGATCGGGTTCGACCAGCACGGTCACGGCGGCATTGGGAAACTGTTCCAACAGGGCGCGATCGCGGCTGACATCAAGGCCCGCTGCATTGCCCAAGACCACCAAAATTCTGATTTGGGGATGGGCGATCGGCGTTTTGATGGCCCGTCGATAGGTGGGTAGGCTGATGGCGGGTTCGGCGTATGGATAATCGTCAAACAACTGCCAGAGGTGCCACGGCAACCTTAAGATGTCGTGGTTTTGGGCGGTCACAATCAGCCGAATCTCGTCGGTGGGCACCAGATGGGTGCGCAGTGCCTGGTCAAGGCTGCGAAACGCTGCGGTATGAAGCCAAGCATTCAGGTGAGTCCGCACCGCCCGACACAGATCATTAAATTCGGCAGGAGACAGATTCGTCACATCGTCTTCATCAATGTCAAAGCTCCGGGTGGGGGGCGTGCCCTTGCGCCAGTCAAGGTGAGCGTACAGCGCGTCGTACTGCTGTCGCCACGCCTGGAGCTGCTGCCCCAACTCTGGCTGCGGCGGCAGTGCCCCCGTCCATTGCAAGGGGACAGTTTGCCCTGACTGCCACAACTGCGCCACCACGGTGGGACAGCCGTGCGACCAATCGCCATTGCCCAAATTAAGCACCACCAGCTGCTGCATAAGGTCACACGCCCATCGGCTAGGTCGTAAAGGCTTCGGATCGGGTGACATTCCCCAAGGTCACTTCGACGGTAAAGGCTGTGTCGGGAGGGCAGCGAAACCGCTTGAGCTGGATGGAGGTATCTTGGGGACGAGCGCGGACGGACTGCACCACCTCACCCGCTGCCGATTTCAGCACCAGTTCAACGGCGGCGGGTAGGGGGTTGTCCGGAATCTGGGACGACAGCCGAATGCGAATGCGGCAGCGATCGCCCTCCTCCTCCAGCAGCACCAATAGCCATAGGGGCGTCTGTTCTGCACCCAAATCCAGGGATTTAACCCGGCGCTGCTGCGTCGGCGCAAGGGCATTTCGCAGACTCAAGGCAGGTTGCAAATCTGGAGCCAAAGCCTCCTCCAAAGCTTGCCAGCCGGACTCAAAGACATTCTCAAACCACTGGGTCAGGCGCGTGACGGTGGGGGTGGCGCGAGGGGATGGTGAAGCCTGCGCGGCAGGCGTTTGCTGCCGCTGTTGGCACAGCCGTGCAAAGGCCTCAGGCTGCTCTAGCAAAGCATTCCAAGTCATCACGGGACATTGGAGCCGGGGCCAATGGCAAGTCGGCTGGCTTAACTGCTGAATCAGGGTTTCTCTGTCGTCAGTGCCCAGGGGAGCCAGGGTAGGAACGGGATGCCGGGTAGGCTCAGTGCCCACTTGCAGCATCACCCAGAGGCCACTCAGGTCGGTGAAAAAGTCGGGGGTGCTGAGGGCGTAGGTGCGATCGCACTCGTCATACTCTCCCTGCTCTTTTAACTGGGCGTGGGTGGCATAGCCCCAAATTTCAATGGACTGATCGTCTGTGTCCACTTCCATCGCCAGGTAGTAGTCCCCCCTCCAGCGGGGCACATCGACCCACTCCTGGGGAACGCGAAAGTCGCTGTGATCCATGCTTTCGTCCGGCAGACACACCAACCGTAGGGCAGGCTGATCCGCCCGCCGCAGGTCAAGGCTGAAACCCGGCACCACTTCCCACTGTCCGGGAAATTCTGCCGATGCCTCGACGGCGATCGCCGTCTCGACAAATTGTTCTCGCAGCCAGGGCAGCAGCATTTCTCGACCCACGAAGTAACTATAGGTCTGAAGCCGCCTTCCGGCAGGCGTCACTGTTTGGCTCCTTGCCCAAGCCCATTGGTGAATATTTTCTGAAATCTCTAGCCGACAGATTAATTCTTCTAACAACATCACGGAAACCTATGCCTCCAGCAGGCAATCCTCCACATTATTTTTCGTCAGTACGTCCTGCAGCCATTCCTCCAGAACCAGACTCATATGTTTTAATGCGGGCGAAGTCGGGGAAATATGCAGTTCCTCCTGGCTCCAGGTGACGAGCGCTAGCAGCAGCGTTTGTTTGATGCGGCCCAGTCGCCGAGATACGCTGTATTGCTTAATCTGTAACTCTTCAGCAATTTGCTGCTGGGTGCTGCCCCGGCAATAGTAGAGGACCAGCAACGCCCGATCCGATGGCGATAGCGCTTGCACTGCCGCCCTGAGGCGATCGCCCACCTGGGCCTGCTGTTGCTGCCGTTCCTGGATCGCTTCGGCCTGCATCAGCTCAGTCCAGGGCGTGGCGTCGCTGGCGGCCAGGTCATCTTGCCATTCGCCGCCGTCCCCAAACTTGGGCACGTTTAGAGAAACCACGCTGGGATGGATGAACTGGCGCAGTGCCTTAGCCGTCGCCTTGAGCCACTGCTCCAGAGTAGCGGCAGTCGCGGATTCGCCGGCAGCGCCAGCCGTCGCCC
>CAZIVQ010000376.1:0-5095 GCA_964542415.1 uncultured Bacteroidia bacterium
AGTCTCCCACCCGAATAGGCCGGTTGATGGCGAGGTAAAGCCCCGAGACCAGGTTCATCGCCTTGGGGCGGCGGAAACCTGCGAGGTCGGGGGGCGGCTTACCTTGTCTTTTTCTTTGCTGGCACTAACCTGCGATCAGTGCCAATTAAGAGGAAGGGCTCACAAAAGGACCCAAGCCATTGCTGCTTTGATCCCTTGGTGAACCCTACTGGTTTATTCCCACAGATTTGATCTGTTACCGGACCATGATTTTTTTGCTCGTCCAGGCCCCATGCTCCCCTTCCAGCAGCACGATATACAGCCCGGGGGAAAGCCCAGAGAGAGAGGTTTGGAAGTGGCTCTTTACCTGAGAATGTTTCCTCACAGCCTGCCCCTGAAGATTGAGTAAGCTGAAGGAGGCTTCTCGCTGTTCTGCGCCCGGAGACAGGCGTAGGGTGGTCGTAGATTGATCATAGGTGATTTGCCAGTCCAGAAGGCGGAGGTCCGGTGCCAGGCCGGTTGTGCCCCCCGCATTGATCCGATAAGAGGTGGCACCCGCTGCCGAAGCAAACATCAGAATACTCGTGTCAGGGAGTAAGTGAAGCTTGAAGCCTGTGATGCCAGGCAGAAAATCATATCCTCCGGGAGAGGACCAGGTATCGGTATTCGGGTCGAACATCTGTAGCAAGGTATAGGGCGGAGGGCCAAACTGCCCTACCCCCACGGCCCAGATTGTCCCGTCGGGCATCAGTACCCCTTTGCTAGCCTGAAACGGGGCTACCAGGCTATCTGTGACGGAGGAAGTGTTTCCAGTAGCAGCAACCATAATGGCTTCCTGGCTAAAGGAAAAGGCATTGTCCCAGGTCAGAATCCTGCCATCGTTCAGTTTGTGAACTGCCGTGGTGTACATCGGCACGATGGGGTCAAGATAGGTGATGTTGCCGTTGGGATAATCATAGTACTGTCCGCCAGCCCCTGTGCAGAATACCATGCCATTGTCCAGAATGACAATCGGTCGCCCACCTGCATCGAGTGGCCCCAGGGTGCCCGTCTGTAGCGTCCAGGTTAGGGTCTTTGTATTGAATATCCCATAATCTCCATTCGTAGAGGTAAGCCATACATTGCTATCAGGAAGCACAACGGCTGAAGTCCCCGTATAAGGCGAGTTTCCAAAGGGAATGCTATCGACGGTGGTCCATTGATTGGTGGTCGGGTCATACATCTCCACATGATCTGTCCGCTGAGGAAAGCTATCCACGGTGGCGATGGTGGCATATCCCTGGCCGCCAATGGAAAGGATTCTTCCGTCTGGGAGGCTGACCACCAGGGGCGAGATAACCTCCTGGCTCAAATCAGGACCTTGGGTCCAAAGCTCCGTCTCGTAATCATAAAAGAAAGAGGTGTTGAGTAGCCAGGCTTTGTTGCTGCCGGGAGGGCTTTCCAGTTTCTGCCCACCCCAGGCCATGACCCTGCCATCATTCAGGGTGGCTGATGCGGCAAATAATACCCCTTCTGGGTAGTCGGTTGTTTCGCGTATGGGAATGTCGCTTTGGGCAAAAGCAGCTGATATGATCCCTGTGATCAGAGATAGAAAGAGGACAGATAATTTTAGGTCGTTCATACATGAGAAATTAAGGGTTGAATACAACATCCTGAATTTCTGATCTTGAACGCTTCGCACCAATTACCCATTTGGGTAGTTTTTTGATTCCCAAAGCCTGACAGAAGAACACGGTTGAGGAGGGTTTTTTGGCAGAATGGGGGGAAGAAAGAGCGCCACCTGAAACTAAGTGTCCTCTGACAAAATAGGCGATTGCCATCCCTTATTAGGGTCCTGAAACCCTTCCCACCGCTCCTGTGTTGAATATAACCCATCTAGCGTGGGGTATGCAGGGGGACCTGGCAGGTTCGCTGCCGCATGAGGCCCGCGCTAACCTGACAGGTCGGGGGCTGTACCGTGGCTTCCCAAGCCGCACCGACCTCCTGACGCTGGCAGGGTTCTCACCAGCCCTGAGTTGAGTAACCCTACCAGCACAGCAAACGACAAGCTAGCCGGGCGGCTTTAGCCCCCGGCTCCCGAGCAGTCCTACCAGCGTAGCAAATGACAAGCTAGCCGGGCGGCTTCAGCCCCCGGCCCCGAGCGGCCCTGCCAGCGCAGCAAATGACAAGCTAGCCGGGCGGCTTCAGCCCCCGGCTCCTGAGTAGCCCTGATAGCGAAAGGAACTTTGTTTGAAATGCTGTTAACGCTGTCAGGGCAAAAGCACCACCATTGAGCAGCCCTGACAGCGTGGGGCGGAAAGCTAGCCGGGCGGCTTTAGCCCCCGGCCCCGAGCCGCCCTGACAGCGTGGGGGCTGGAGCGGTTGGGTATAAGACCCAGGGAGCTGAAACCCTAAGAAGGTTGGCTTCCGCCGAAATTGTCAGAGAACCATAAAAGGGAAAGAAATGGGGGAATTAATCCCTTCCTGGCCTTACTAAGGCCGCACCCATTCTCGCTCATAGCGGGCTCCCCAGTTGCCTTTGCGGGTAGGAGGGAGGCGAAAAGCTCGCAATTTTTCCAAAAAAGCTGCCCGGGAAACCTCCCCGGCTCCCAGGCTTTCGAGGTGACGGGTGTACACCTGGCAGTCGATCAGGCGGATGCCATCGGCACGCAGGTCCTGCATGAGGGTGATGAAACCCGCTTTGGAGGCATTGCTCACGTGGGTAAACATGCTTTCGCCAAAAAAGCAGTCTCCCAGAGACACCCCATAAAGCCCACCTACGAGGTTATTTGCCTCCCAGACCTCGACCGAGTGCGCCAACCCTTGTTGGTGAAGGGACAGATAGGCCTGTAGCATGTTGCCGGTGATCCAGGTCCCATGTTGGCCGGGGCGAGGGACTTGCTGGCAGTGGCTGATGACGGCCTCGAAGGCTTGGTCGTAGGTGATGGTGAACTGGCTTTTGCGCAGGACCTGCTTCATGGATTTGGAAACCTTCAGTTCTTCGGGCCAAAGCACAAAGCGCGGGTCGGGAGACCACCACAAAATAGGCTGGCCTTGGGAGTACCAGGGAAAAATCCCCTTCTCATAGGCGAGCAGCAGCCGCTCAGGACGCAGGTCTCCGCCTATGGCCAAAATGCCATCGGGGTTGGCATAGGTGGGATCAGGGAACACAAGGGCGTCGGTAAGCGGAAATATGGGCATGGAAAGCGCTACAGGAAAATAAAGGAAATAGGGAAAAAGCAACCCGCTCAGTCTCCGGCCTCTTCAAGGGTAGCCCCTATGCCCCGGTCGACCAGGGCCTCTCGCATGGGCTTGAGCTTGTTGAGGCTGCCGTGTTTCACCGCGTATTTGCCTTTGTAGTGGATAATCCAGGCACATTGTTCGGCCTGCTCTTGGGTGTGCTCACAGACGTCGACCAAGGATTTGATCACCCAGTCGAAGGTATTCACTTCGTCATTCCAAACGATCAGGTTTACGGGTTCGTCTACCCCAATGTCCTCCAGAATTTCTTCGAGCTCACGGGTTTGGGTATAGGTCAAGGGCATGGCATTGGCGCGATTAAAGTCAAGTTTAGCCAAAAATAATGGGAAAGGTGGCTGAATGTGTATTTGATTAGCAAAAATAACAATTATTGGCTTCAAATAAAAGAGGTTTTCTTTCTGTACGTAGGGATCCACGGTAGGGGTCAATCCAGGGGTTTTGTCAAAAATAATAGGCGGTCCTTCCTTTGAGCCAAGTGAAGGCGGCGCTCTCTTATGGCAAATCGTTTTGGTGCTGTGCTCAGAGATTGGTTACTTTTACTATTATCCTTTTTGGCAGCCAAAGGGAGGCTGCGGTTTCCTCGGGCAAGAAAAAAATATCACGGCCATGCGACTTCGCTTGTTTGTTACTTCATTGCTTATTTTATCCTCGCTCACAGCCCAAGCCTGGGGCTTTTGGGCCCATCAGCGCATCAACCGGCTGGCGGCATTTACCCTCCCACCCGAAATGCTGATGCTCTACAAGCGTCACCTCGAGTACCTCACCGAGCATGCCGTAGACCCCGACAAACGCCGCTATGCCATAGACGGGGAAGCCGAGAAGCATTACATCGACTTCGAGCACTACGGCAGCTGGCCCTTTGACTCGGTCCCGCAGCGGTGGGACGAAGCCGTGGACAAATACTCCGAAGAGTTTCTCCATGAATACGGCATGGTGCCCTACCACCTGCCCGTCGACTTTTACCGCCTCAAGCAAGCCTTCGAAGACCGCGACCTGACCCGCATCATCAAGGTGTCGGCCGACCTCGGCCACTACATCGGCGATGCCCACGTGCCGCTCCACACCACCGAAAATTACAACGGACAACTAACGGGCCAAAAAGGCATCCACGGATTTTGGGAATCGCGGTTGCCTGAGCTCTACGGCGAGGAATACGATTTTTTCGTGGGGCGGGCCTTCTTCATCGACGATGTGCGCGCCGAAGGCTGGGCCGTGGTGCGGGAGAGCCACGCCCTGGTCGATTCGGTGCTGCGCCTCGAGCGCGAACTGGCCCGCAGCTTTCCCGATGACCGCAAATACGGCTACGAAAGCCGCAACAACGTGGTCATGCGCGTCTACTCCCGCGACTATTCTGCCGCCTATCACGACATCATGAACGGCATGGTGGAGCGCCGCATGCGGCAAGCCGTGCGTCGCATCGGGGCCTACTGGTACACGGCCTGGAAGCTGGCCGGCTCTCCGGACCTGAGCGAACTAGCCGCCCGCCCCCTGGATTTGCCCCCCATTCAGTATGAGCGCAAGCTCAAGATCATCGACCGGGAGTCCCAGGAAGTCGGCCTGGCTCCCCAAGCTGAGCCTTACGAGCATTATTGCTGCCTGCGCCCCGCCTCCCGGGCCAAGCCCATGGGCCTGCGGCAGCGCCAAGACCCACAAGTGATTGAACTTAAACGGCAGCGCGCCGCTGACCTCGCCGCCATCGCCGCGGCCAAGCCGTGGTACGAGCGCTGGTGGCAAGAGGTGTGGGGGGACGGGCAAGTCTGAATTGGGGTGCTAGTGCTTGTGGAGTAAAGTAATTGACCAATTTAACCGCAGACCTGTCCCGGTGAAACCGGGACCTGTCCTCGGTAAAACCGGGACATGTTGTAGTGAGACAAGT
>CAZIVQ010000377.1:0-5092 GCA_964542415.1 uncultured Bacteroidia bacterium
AGCCCGCAGCTCATTCCCCAAAAAAATCCTTCCAGACCACCGTGGTCCCCGAGCTAGCGGCGTAGCGGGCCGCTTCGAGGATTTGGACTACGAGGAGGTTGTTGGGGAGGGCAGAAGGCTCGAATGGCTGCGGCTCATGCTGGCCGCGCACCACCTGGGCCAGGTAGTGAAAGGGATCGTGGCCGCCAGCAGCGGGGCGGCCGGCCTGGAACGCGCGGGCCTCCTTGCTGCCGGTCGGACGGAGGCGCATATCCCGGGCGTTTTCGCAGATCAGGAAGCCGCTTTTGCCATAAACTTCCATGTCCTTGCGGCCGTAGGGCCAGTTCCAGGAGGCTTGGATGAGGACCTGCGCTTCGGGGTAAGTGAGCAAAATGGTGGCCTCGTCTTCGACATTCGGGTAGAGTTCGGGCTTGATCTGCTGGGTGACACAGGAAACCGTGAGGGGGGGTTGTCCCAGGAAGAGCCAGGTGGCGAGGTTGGCTCCGTAGCAGCCGAAGTCGGGCAGGGCCCCGCCGCCGTTGAGGGCGGGGTCGAGCAGCCAGGCGAGGAACTCCGGGCCACAGCCGATCTCGACCGGGCCCTGATGGCCGGTCTGGAAGACCAGCCGCCGCAGCGGACCGAGGGTGTCGGCTTCATGGATGAGGTGGTAGGCCTCCCAATTGCTGGGGTACCAGGTGGTTTCGTAGTTGGTCAGGAGGTGGATGCCGTGGGTGCGGGCGAGTTCGCCCATGCGGCGGGCGTGGGCCCAACTCACTGCCAAGGGCTTTTCGACCATGACGTGGATGCCGCGAGGGGCGCAAAACTCCACTACGGCCAGGTGGCCCTGGGTGTGGGTGAAAGTAGCCACCGCTTCTATCTCTTTGGCTGCCACCAGCGCTTCGAGGCTGGGATAGACGAGGGCCAGGTCGAAGCCATAGCGCTGGCTGAATTGCTCGGCGAGCTGCCGGTCGGCTTCGACGATGCCCACGATTTCGAGGTCCTCCTGCGGTTCGCGGTTCAGAATCCAGCCTACGTGGCCATGTACGAGGCCGACGACGCCAAGGCGGAGAGGGCCTTGGGCCGAAGCCAAGAGGGGCAGAAGCAGGAAGAAAAACAGAAAGGAGGAGCGCATGAAGAGGGGTTAGGGTGGGGACCACTCGTCCAGAAAAAGCAAGCCCTCCAGACATTGCGGTTTAGGGAGTAGAAAATAAAAGTCGAATTCCCCCGGCACTTTTGCAAAACGTCTCTGCAAAAACCTGCGATTTGCCCGCGCTTGTCGGCCAACCTTTCCCCAACTTTCCCTACCTTCGCTCCTCCACCTACTCCTGCTTCGTATGAAAAAATTTCTGTTTTTCCTCTGTTGCGGCCTGCTGTGGGGGAATGAGGCCTGGGGGCAAATGTTCCCGGATTCTGCCTGGGTCCAAGGCCACCTGCTGGGTCAGTACACCGCCTGGTTCTTGTTCGACGGCAGCCGCTACGACCTTGAAGCCGAGGGCATCGTGCTCACCGGCTCCTTTCGCGGCTGGAGCCAGGACCTCGACGACCCCGCCTGGGAGCTACAGCCCCTGGGCGACAACCGCTGGGCCCTGCCCATCGCTTCGGCTGACTTTCCGCCCCGGGCGGAGTTCAAGTTTCGTACCGCCGCTGGCCAATGGCTGGCCCCGCCCGCCAACACCCCCAACGCCCAGGGCGGCAACCTCGTTTTTCTTCCTCACATGATCGCACCTACCCTCAAAGCCGAACTCCAGCACGAACGCGCCATCTGGGCCTACCTCCAGGGCGTGGACCGTCCCCTTGACCCGCAGCAGTGGGTCCTCACCGATGCCACGGGCAAGCGCATTCCCCTGGCCGAGGTTCTGCCCAATACCCTCGAAAAAAACCTCCTCGTGCCCGCCCAGCCGCTCGACATCCGTCGGGTATATTACCTTGAACTGCCGCAGGCCGGCCTCAAAACCCTCTGCTCTTTCGATGGCTGGTTCCGCGAGCTGTATTCCGACAAGCCCCTGGGGGCCAATGTCAGC
The DNA here is from genome assembly GCA_964542415.1 of uncultured Bacteroidia bacterium. Taxonomy (GTDB): domain Bacteria; phylum Bacteroidota; class Bacteroidia; order J057; family J057; genus CAZIVQ01. The sequence goes on from CAZIVQ010000377.1 coordinate 2,001, forward strand.
GCCGGAGGCAGCGAAACGGCTTTCCGCCTTTTTGCCCCCCGGGCTGACCTGATCAAGCTCTACCTCTACCGCGGCAAGGACGACACCGAGGCCTATCAAACCCTCGACCTGACCCGCGACAGCATGGGCGTCTGGGAGGCTATTCTGCCCGAAAACCTGAAGGGTGTTTGGTACGACTTCACCGTGCATGGCCCGCTGGATCCCGGCAACCATTTCTACGAATCCAACCCGGTCCACATCTCCGATCCCTACGCCCGGGTGAGCGACGATACCTGGGGCAAATGCCGGGTTTGGCCTGCCAGCGAACCCGCTACCCCGCTCAAAAATGGCATTCCGCCCCTCGAAGACGTGATCGCCTACGAGGTGCATGTGCAGGACTTCACCGATCTGCTGCCGGTGAGCGAAGACCGGAAAGGAACCTTGCCCGCCTTTTACCAGCGCGGCTTGAAAAACCAGCAAGGGGAGCCCATCGGCTTCGACTACCTGGTCGACTTGGGCATCAATACCCTCCACCTCATGCCGGTGCAGGAGTTTTTGCATTACAAAGACGAAGACTGGCGTCCGGCTTTTAAGGACGATCCCTTCATGATTGAGCAGGGGATTGCGGAGGAGAATTATCAGTGGGGCTACCGTACCTCGCACTGCTTTGCGGTCGAAAGCCGCTTCCGGCAGCGGGGCACCGAGCCCGGGGCCGAGCGTGAGCAGTTTCGCGACCTGGTGCAGGCCTTTCACGACGAGGACATCGCCGTGATCATCGACCTGGTGCCAAACCACACGGCGGAGAACATGGACGCCGAGCCCTACTTTTTCCATTGGAACGTCCTCGACAAGCAATACTACTACCGCACCAAGGACCTGGAGCACATCGGCGAATACGGCAACGAGGTCAAGACTGAAAACCGGCCGATGGTGCAGCGTTGGCTCATTGATCAGTGTAAGCACTGGATCGAAGAATTTGGCATCGACGGCTTCCGCATCGACTTGGCCGGGCAGATCGACCAGCAGACCTTGCTCAAGCTGCGTGAGGCCCTGGGGCCGGACATCATCATCTACGGTGAGCCCTGGATCGCTTCGGCCGACCCCGCCTACGAAGCCAATCCTGACTGGGATTGGTACAAGGAAGATTCGCCCATCTGCTATTTCAACGACGACGCCCGCAACGCCTTCAAGGGACCGGTGGGCAACCCGGAGGTCAAAGAGCGCGACCGGGGCTACGCCGGGGCCAATTTTCACGAAAAAGAACCCGTCAAAGCGGGTCTCACCGCCACCTTTCCTACCGAAAAAAGCCCCCTCTCCAGCATCGCCTACCTCGACATCCACGACAACTGGGCCTTGGCGGACCAGTTTGCCACCGAAAACTGGGACGGCCGCAAAGGGGTGGATGAAACCCGCTACCAGATCGCGGCTTTGTTGCTCTACACCTCCCTGGGGCCCATCGTGACCCACGGCGGCACGGAGATGATGCGTTCCAAAGGCCTGGCCGAGCTAAAAGAGACGGTGAAGGTGATGGAGAACGGGGGGAAGGTCTACCTCCACGGCAAGCGCGACACCTATAACATGCGGGCAGCGAATCGTTTTGTCTGGGAGAATGTAGGCAAAACGGCCAAAAGTAAAGGCAGTGCTTGCGATTACCAGGGCATGCACGCCTTTTGGCGCGGACTGAACCGCTTCCGCCTCAGCGAAACCGGGCAGATTTTCCGCCGGGCGACCGGCGCGCCCCTGGGCTACTACCAGTGGATCGACACGGTGAACCCCTACCAACTGGGTTACATCGTGGATGATCGGGTGCTGGTCTTAACGAACGTCGGCAGCCTGCCCCACGACTGGGAGGGCATCATCCTGCCCGCAGGCAATTGGAAGCTGATCGGCAGCCCCGAGGGCTTCGACCACGTCAACGGCATCCGCGACAAGAAGCAAAAAGCTTGGCAGCGCCTTGAAGGCGGAAAACCTTACGCCTTTACGCTGGATGGCCCGGGCTTTCGGGTTTGGATGAGGGAGTAGAGCATATAGCTTCGGGATGCGCTCTGCGCTCCCCCAGCGTTGATGGCAGCCCACCCCACTCGTGGTGCGACCCCGCTGGGGTCGGGGAATTCTTTAAGGCATTTTTGCTGCAAATATGCGACCCCGCTGGGGTCGGGGCTGCGCGGCTATGCTCTGGGTGCCTGGGTTGCTTTGTCCCTCCCACGCTGGTGGGGCTGCTCCGAACCCCGCTAGGGGTTGGATGCCTGGTGTGCCGGGCATGTACCGTTGCTAGTGGGGTGAATCCTCACTGAGCCTAGACGACGAGGAATCATAGCTATGGGCAAGGGTGTCCCTCGCGAGGGGGAATCTGAAGGAAGCCCGATGCAAAAGCAGCGTATGACGAACAGAAACCAGATAGTAGGCCATTCCAACCTGGGTAAGGGAGCCATGAATCCTAAAGCCCGAAAGTCGTTGAAAGGTGGGGGGGTAAATCTGGCGTGCGCTGCGGAAAGTAGCGGTACTTACCCTGGGAGGTCTGCTTCTCGGGAGAGAAGCAGAAGTCAGCAGCGGCCGTAGTACGAGGCGCTAAAAGCGCCTTGGAAGGGCCAAATCCATGATGAACAGGGAAACTGAGCTAATGCGTAAACGAAACGAACTGCAAGGAATAGGGAAACAACTGGCGCTTTTCGAGCGCCAGGGAAGGACCTATCGCCCCATCGCAAGTTCTGGTGAAACCCAGGAGGCGTGTATCGGGGAGGTCAGCTTTCGTTCGGAATTAGCTCAGATGCAAGCCCTGACCCGTGGGTTGCTGGGCGAAGTAATGAGCCTGAGCAACCTGACGGGTACAAACATCAAGGAAACCGCCGTGATACGAGAGTACGTCCGGTGGTGTGAGGGGACGGAAGCAGGGCAGGCACCTTTGCAATTGCAGGTCTAAATGCCTGACCCGGCTTCCTCCTACTCGATTAGCTCAGTGATCAAAAAGCTTCCTCGACCCCGCTAGTGCTTACGGAGCAAGTTTAAATGGGTTAGAATTTAGTTCCGCAAGCACTAGCGGTCAGATTTGGGATGGTTTCACCGCACCTGGTCCCACGCGGCTCAATTACCCCTTTTCTCCGGGCTTACCTCTT
>CAZIVQ010000378.1:0-2162 GCA_964542415.1 uncultured Bacteroidia bacterium
GGTGGAGCGGGTGCTCAACATGGCCGACGGCGTGCTGCTGCTCGTCGATGCCTTCGAAGGGCCCATGCCGCAGACCCGCTTCGTGCTCCAAAAGGCCATTCAGTTGGGCCTCAAGCCCATCGTGGTCATCAACAAGGTCGACAAGCCCAACTGCCGACCCGACGAGGTACACGAGGCGGTCTTCGAGCTGATGTTTGAACTCGATGCAACCGAAGACCAGCTCGATTTCCCTACCGTTTATGGCTCGGCCAAAAACGGCTGGATGGGACCTTCCTGGGAAGAACCCGCAGAGGGCATCACCTTCCTCATGGACCAGATCATCGAGCACATCCCGCCTCCGAAGGTGAAGCTCGGCATCCCGCAGATGCAAATTACTTCGCTGGATTATTCTGCCTACGTGGGGCGGATCGCCATCGGCCGCATTGTGAGCGGGGAGTTGAAAGCCAACATGCCCGTGGGCCTCGTCAAGCGCGACGGCAGCATCGTGCGCTCCCGGATCAAGGAGCTATTTGCCTTCGAAGGCTTGGGCAAAGTAAAAATAGAATCCGCTCAGGCGGGAGAAATCGCAGCGGTGGTGGGGGTAGAAGACTTCGAAATCGGCGATACCATCACCGATCCGGAACAGCCCGAAGGCTTGCCGCCCATCTCTATCGACGAGCCGACCATGAGCATGCGGTTTACCATCAATGACTCGCCTTTCTTTGGGAAAGAAGGCAAATACGTGACTTCCCGCCACATCAAAGACCGGCTCGAAAGCGAGCTGGAGCGCAACCTCGCCCTGCGGGTCGAAGAAACCGGCACCGCCGATGCGTTCACCGTCTTCGGCCGGGGCGTGCTGCACCTCTCGGTCCTGATCGAGACCATGCGCCGCGAAGGCTACGAGCTGCAGGTGGGCCAGCCGCAGGTCATCGTCAAGATGATTGACGGCAAAAAGCATGAGCCGGTAGAAGAATTGAACATCGACCTGCCGGAGAACCTCTCAGGCCGGGCCATCGACCTGATCACCCAACGCAAAGGCGAGCTGGAAAACATGGAGCTGCGCGGCGAGCGCGCCGTCCTCAAGTTTGGCATCCCTTCGCGGGGCATCATCGGCTTGCGGGGCGAGTTGCTGACGGCAACCCAAGGCGAGGCGATCATTTCGCACCGCTTCCGCTCCTTTGAGCCTTACAAAGGCGAGATCATCAAGCGCCAGGCTGGTTCCCTCATTGCCCACGAAACCGGGACCGCTTTTGCCTATGCCCTGGACAAATTGCAGGAACGCGGGCACTTTTTTATCCATCCCCAGGAAGAGATCTACGAGGGACAAGTGATCGGAGAAAACTCCCGCGCCATGGACCTGGTGGTCAACATCACCAAGTCCAAGAAGCTCTCCAACGTACGGGCCGCCGGCTCGGATGACAAGGTGAAGCTGGCCCCGCCGGTCAAATTTACCCTGGAAGAAGCCCTGGAGTACATCAAAGAAGATGAACTGGTAGAAGTCACCCCGGAATCCTTGCGGTTACGTAAGATTTTCCTGAAGGAGCACGAGCGCAAGCGGGGCAAAAAGTAGTCGGCTATGTCCGATCCTGAAGCTTTCGTTTCGCGCTTGCAGGCGCGTATGCAACAGCCGCTTCCCGGCTGGGAAGCACATCAGCTGATGGTGCCACCGGTGCGCGGCAAGGAGGTGGTGATCCCCCCCGATGCGCGGCTCGCCGCCGTGCTGCTCCTTCTCTTCGAGGCAGAAGGCGAATGGTACCTCCCGCTGATGCGGCGGCAGGTAGACGGCCGCGTGCATAGCGGACAGCTTTGCTGGCCCGGAGGCCTGTGCCAGCAGCAAGATGCGGATTATACCTTCACCGCCCTGCGCGAAGCCGAAGAGGAAATCGGCGTGGACCCCGCCAGGGTAACCCTGCTCGGCGACCTGAGCGAACTCTACATCCCCCCCAGCCGCTCGCTGGTCTTTCCCAAGCTGGGCTGCTACCCGCAACGCCCCACCTATCGCCTAGATCCGGTGGAAGTGGCTGAGGTGATCGAGCTGCGCCTCGCCGACCTCTGGGAACGAAACCTTACCGAGACCCGACGGGTAGAAGTCAAACCCGGACAGTTCATCACGGCCTCCGGCTACGCCCTTAGCGAAGCCTGCTTTGTGTGGGGCGCCACCGCCATGATGCTGGCGGAGCTGG
>CAZIVQ010000378.1:2262-5078 GCA_964542415.1 uncultured Bacteroidia bacterium
CTTAGCGAAGCCTGCTTTGTGTGGGGCGCCACCGCCATGATGCTGGCGGAGCTGGAGATGCTGGTGGAAGAGGTGCTCCCAGGTTAGCCACGGAGGTCACGGAGGTATTTCACGGAGTTCACAGAGGAGAATGCAGGGCGTAGGAGGGCGCGGAGATTCGACATTCGGTCTCAAGTCGCTCATCGCCACATCGCTTGTCTCCACATCGCTTGTCGCTCGTCCCCACATCGCTCGTCTCAGCTCTTTTTTCTCGTCTCTCATCTCTCTCCCATGCTTCCTCCCCCCGTCGCCACCCTCCACCAGCGCCTGCAAGGGCCGCTACCAGGCCTCAAGGCCCAGTTGGAGATGACCTCGATCAGCCGGGGGACGAAGTGGGAAGTGCGGGCCGACTACCGGGAGAGCAGCGTGCTGGCGTTGCTGTATCCCAAGCAGCAGGAACTGTACCTGGCGCTGATGCAACGCACCGACGACGGGCGGGTCCACGGCGGGCAGATCAGCTTTCCGGGTGGCAAGGCCGAGCCCGAAGACCGCGACCGCATCCATACTGCCTTGCGCGAGGCCAAGGAAGAACTCAACATCGACCCGGCGGGAGTGGAAGTGCTGGGCGAATTGACCCAGCTCTACATCCCACCGAGCAACTTCATGGTCTATCCAGTGGTGGGCTACGCCGCCGAACGGCCCGACTTTGTCCCCGATCCGCACGAGGTGGCCCGGGTGATCGAGGTGCCGGTAGGCCACTTGCTCCAAGCCGAAACCCGGCAACAGAGGCCCATTTTCCTGCGGCGGCAGCAGATCGAGATCGAAGTACCGGCTTTCCTCTACGGGCCGCATGTGATTTGGGGCGCGACTTCGATGATGCTGAATGAGCTCCTGCTACTGCTGGGGCGGGAAGAAAGGATAAGTTGAAGGCGAAGGAAAAATCGCGTAAGTTGAAACTGGTTTGTTTTTCTTCACCCCAATGATTTTCACATGCGCCTCTCTCTGCTTCCCTGGCTCTGCCTAAGCTTCCTGCTCGCCTGCGAGCCCGCCTTTGAGGCCCAGCGCCCCCCCAACGTCATCCTCATTCTGGCCGATGACCTCGGCTACAACGACCTGAGTCGCTACCGCCCCTTAGCGGACAGCCAAGCCGACACCTTGCCGCAGGCCCAGACGCCTCAACTCGATCAGCTGGGCGGAGAAGGTATGACCTTTACCCAGTTTTACGCCGGGGCCGCCGTCTGCTCTCCTTCCCGCGCCGCCCTGCTCACCGGCCGCAACTGCACCCGGGCCGGCATCTACAACTGGATTCCCCCCAACCAGCCTATGCACCTGCGCAGCGAGGAAGTTACCCTGGCTGAGATGCTCAAGCCCCTGGGCTATCAGACCGGTCATTTTGGCAAATGGCACCTCACCGCCGAGGGCATGGGCCAGCCCCTCCCCAATGACCAGGGCTTTGACTACAGCTTTTTTGCCTACAACAATGCCAACCCTTCGCATAAAGACCCCGAAAACTACTTCCGCAACGGCGAACCCGTGGGCCAACTCGAAGGCTACGCCTGCCAGTTGGTGATGGACGAGGCCCTGGCTTGGCTGGAACGCCGGGTGCCCACCGAGCCGTTTTACCTCAATGTCTGGTTCAACGAGCCCCATGTGAAGCTTGCCGCCCCCGACAGCCTCACCGCCCGCCATGATTTCAAGCCGCAGTACTACGGGGCCATCGAAAACCTGGACCTGGCGGTGGGGCGCTTGCTGCGCTACCTGGAGGAACAAGGCCTGGCCGGAGAAACCCTCGTGGTCTTCACTTCTGATAATGGCTCCCAGGAATTGTACTCCAACGACCCGCTGCGGGGCGAAAAATGCCTCAATTTCGAAGGGGGCCTGCGCGTGCCTTTGATGGTGCGCTGGCCAGGGCGCATTCCGGCGGGAGTCATCAGTGATCAGCCGGGCGGCTTTCCGGATGTGCTGCCTACCCTGGCCAGCCTGACCGGGGCTGCTTTGCCAGCCGACCGCAAGCTCGACGGCACGGACCTCAGCCCGGTCTGGCGTGGCGAGCAAGAAGCCCTCACCCAACGGAGTCCCATTTTTTTCTATCGCTACTTCCATGACCCCATCCTCATGCTGCGCGAGGGGGACTGGGTCCTGCTGGGCTACGAGCAGCCACCCTATCCCTACGCCGAGCATTACGACATCAAGGAGTTGGCTCTGCTCAAGCCCGATCCAGCGAAACCCGACTGGTCGATGTGGGGCTTTCAGGCCGCCCACATGGCCTACCTCGAACAGCAGCAACCGCAGCACTTCGAGCTGTACGACCTGGCCAGCGATCCGCAGCAGCGGCAAGACCTGAGCGCCAATGAGCCTGCGCGGGTAGCGCGGATGAAAATCAAGATGCGCCAGCTCCGCGAAGAAATGGTGCAGGAAGGGGGGAATTGGTTTGGAGAATAAAACCTCCCAACCGAACAGGTTTGCGTGGGCCTTGGGGCTGGGGAAGCTGTTTGATTAAGGCCCCAGAATGAATCTTGGGGCAATTTTGACAGAACAAGTTAGCCGGACGACTTTAGTCTCCGGCCTCTCGCCCGTAAAGACCTGGCAGGTTCGCCCCCACACCAGCCTGCGCTAACCTGACAGGTCGGGGGGGCGGACCTCAGGGCTCGCGAGCCAGCGCCCCCCGTCTATATTCTACATTCCATACTCCATACTCTATTCCCCCATCGCCACCGTCACCGGCCAGCCTACAAACTGCTCCGCGTCGGGTTGGGTGACGTCGACGTAGCGGGGCCAGCAGGCGAAGGTCAGATCGGAAGAGCACACGTCTGAACTCCAGTCACGTGAAACGATCT
>CAZIVQ010000379.1:0-5071 GCA_964542415.1 uncultured Bacteroidia bacterium
GTATTTCATTGCGGTCCTGGCGATCCTGGGCTTCCAGCTCGTCTTTGCTCTGGGCCTGGGGCTGATCACCCGCAAGCCCTCCTACGGCTATTACGGAGGCTTTCTGCTGCTGATGATGGTGCATACTTTTCAGCGCTACCAGGTGGTACACGGCTGGGACTGGGGTACGCGGGAATGGCTTGCTTTGACCGGCCCGGTCTTCCCTTTTCTTGCTTATTACTTCTCCTTCCGGTTTGTGCGGACCTTCTTGTCCATCGCCAGCCTCAGCCCCCGCCTCGACCGGCTGGCCCGGAACCTGGGGTGGACCTCCCTGGCCTACATCGCCTTCTATTTCTTGTTGCTCGTTGCTGGATGGGACACCGAGGCGGTGAGGGCTACGGTTTATGCCTTGGTTTCTGGCTGTATCGTGCTGGGGACGCTGTGGCTGCAGGCGGGCATGATCCGGTACCGCAGGGTGCTGGTGCGCATGGTGCAATGGGGCAGCCTGGCCTTTTTTCTGGGGATGATGACCGGCTTTGTGAACCGTCTCCGCTTCTTTTTGGGCGTCGAGGTACCCGCCATCACCTTTGATTTTATGACGGCTGGCTTGTTGGTCGAAACGCTTTTCTTTGCTCTGGCGCTGGCCTGTAAGTTGCGGCAGGAAGCCATGGATCGGGAGCAGCTGCGGGTGGAGGCCTTGCTGAACTTTGAGCGGGCCCAGGCGCTGGATGCGACCCTAAAGCAAGAACGGGAGGGAATGGCCCGTGACCTCCACGATGACATCGGCTCTACCCTGGGCACTATTGCCCTGCTGGGTGAGGTGGCTGCCCGTCGCCTGGGCCCGGGACATGCAGCCGCTGGCCTGGTGTCACAGATCGGGGACTATGCCCGGGAAATGGGCGAAGCCATGCATGACACCATCTGGGCCCTGCACGTCCAGGACGATGCCTGCGAAGCCCTGCTCAAGCGGATGGAAGACCATGCGGCCTTGCTTTTCCGGGGAGCGGGGCTGGAGTATGCCTGGCAGGTCGACCCGCGCTGGTTCTCCTACCGCTTGTCGATGCAGCTGCGCAAAAACCTCCTGCTCATCTTCAAGGAAAGTGCCTACAATATCGTCAGGCACGCCCAGGCTAGCCGGGTAGAAGCCCGGTTTGGGGTCCTGGACGACCGGCTGGTGATGACCCTCAGCGACGACGGCAAAGGCCTGTCCAGCCCCTTGCCTGCTGCTGGCCATGGCCTGCGCAACCTCGACCGGCGAGCCAAAGAATGCGGCCTGGGGTTGACGTTGCAGCCGGCCAGCCCCCAGGGGCTTTGCGTCCGGGTCGAGCTGCCCCTGCCCCTTTTGGGGGAGCCGCGTGCCTCTTTTTCCGCCTAACTTTGCCTTATGAACCCTCCTCCCATCCGTGTGTGTATTTTTGATGACCACGCTCCCCTGCGCGAAGCCCTCAGCTTGCTCATCGGGGAGACCCCCGGCTACGAGGTCGGAGGGGCTTACCCCGATACTGCCGAGCTATTGGCACAGGTCGACAAAGCCCAGCCAGATGTCATTTTGATGGACATTTCTATGCCAGGTGAAAGTGGCATCCAGGCGGTGCCACGGCTGAAGCGGCACATGCCTGCGGTACAGGTTTTGATGCTCACCGTTTTCGAAGATGAAGAGCGGCTGTTTCAGGCCCTTTGCGCGGGAGCCAGTGGCTATTTGCTCAAGCGTACCCCCCCGGCAGCTTTGCTACAGGCCATCCGCGAGGTCCATGAAGGAGGGGCCCCGATGTCGCCCGGCATTGCCCGCAAAACCCTGGGCCTTTTGCAGAAATTTGGTCGCCAACCCGATGCTTCTGCCTACCACCTGACCGCCCGGGAGACCGAGGTGCTGGCCCAGCTGGCCCAGGGCTATTCGGCCAAAATGATTGCCGCCGAGCTGGAGATCGGCTACGAAACGGTCAGGTCCCACCTCAAGGTCATCTACGACAAACTCCACGTAGCCTCCATGACCGAGGCGGTCGCCAAAGCCCTGCGGGAGCGCCTGGTATGAAGGGCTGTGGCCCTCCCCTTTTTGGGGGAGGTTTTTCCTGGCCTGGTTCCCTTCCTTTGGGGGCTATCCAGTAAGGGGGCAGGCTTTGCTGCCCGCCAGGAAGCCTACCACCATTTTATACCAATCTCCATGAACCCACCGCTACTTTTTCGGCTTTTGGCCGGCACGCTGCTGCTGCTTGTACTGCTTCCCGCCCGCTTGCAGGGGCAACGAGTCCCGGGTGCCTGGGCAACAGGCAATGGCATGGGCCAGGGCCGCTTTTGGGCGTTTAGCTTTGCCCTCGACGACAAGGCCTATGGGGGCACCGGGCGGCCTATGTTTAGCAGCCTTACCCCTCTGAACGATTTTTGGGGGTATGATCTCCAAACCGAGCAGTGGACCCAGTTGGCCGACTTTCCCGGCGGCGTGAGAGAAGGGGCCACCGGTTTTTCTGCGATGGGCCGCGGGTTTGCCGGCTTTGGCAGCCCCTTTATCCAGTTTAGCAAAGACCTCTACGAATTTTTACCCGACTCCAACCGCTGGGTCGCCAAAGCGAGCGTGCCAGGAATTGGCTTTGCCTTTAGCCATGGGTTTGTGATCGACAGCATCTTTTACATCGGGCCGGAAAACGGCACCAATCAGGTGTATGCCTACAATGTCATCACCAATGTCTGGGATACCGTGGCGCCTTTTCCCGGCACCGACCGGCGGGCGCAAGTGGCCTTTTCGGTGGGCGGAAAAGGGTACCTCGGCCTGGGAGCCGGGGTATTTGGGGGCGTACTGGGGGACTTTTGGTCTTATGATCCCCAAACCAATGTCTGGACCCAGGTAGCCGACCTCAGCCCAAAATCCGACCAATCCGCTGCCTTTGCCATTGGGGACTATGGCTACGTCCACAACGTGGGGGGCAATCAAAAAAACCTGCATCGCTATGATCCGTTGACCGATACCTGGGAATTCGAGACTTCCCTGCCGGGGGTGCGCATTGCCAACGCCACGGCTTGTGCCAATGATAGCTTGGGGTTTTTGCTCTTTGGGGAGCGAACCGTCTCCGGCGGCAACTTTGCTTCGGACACCATTTTTGTCTTTACCCCCGGCACCGAGGATACTACCACCCTGGCCACCGATCTCCGGCGGGACTGGGCGGGCCTTTACTGGTACCTGGACCAGACGCAGCTAACCATTGCCACGAATGGCGCGCAGAGCCATGGCCAAATCCCGGCGACTGTTCACATCCTGGACCTGGAAGGTCAGAAGCTGTTGCAGGGAGTGGGTAGCCTGGCGGAAGGCATTTCCTTGTCCGTGGCTAGCCTGCCGCGCGGGCTTTACCTGCTGAAGGCAGAGATGCCCGGCCGGCCTCCCTTGCTGCAGAAATGGTTGTGGTAGCTGGCGTGCTCGGCCTGGCAGGCCAAGGCCCATCGCCCTCCCCAAGGGTAGCCGAACCCAAGCCGGCGGCTACCACGGCCGGCCGCTGCGGGCAATGCGGGCTTCCATGATTTCGCCGTAGGGCTTTACCCCCTGTTGCTGTGCCCAGGCCTCGAAGCGGGCAGCGAGGGCGGCGACCCGGTCGGGATGGGCGACGGCCAGGTTGCGGGTCTCGCCACGGTCCTCGGCGAGGTTGTACAGCTCCCAGGGGAGGTTTTCCCGCCTTTGGTAGTCAAAGCGGGAGACGAGTTTCCAGTCCTCTTGCCGCACGGCGCGGTTGCCCTCGTGCTCCCAAAAGAGGGCCTCATGGGGCTCCCGCGCCTCGCCCCGGAAGATGGGCAGCAGGCTCCTGCCCGCCATGGGCAGGATGGCCTGCCTGCGGTACCGCTCGGGATAGCGGGTCCCGGCCAGCTCGACCAAGGTGGGCATCACGTCTATGATATGAGCGACCTGATGGTCGATACGCCCCGGGGTGACCCAGCGGGGGTTCCAGGCGATGAAGGGGGTGGCGCTGCCGCCCTCGTGGGTCCAGTGCTTAAACCAGCTGAAGGGGGTGTTGCTGGCATTGGCCCAGGCATACTCATAGCCATCGAAGGAGTCAGGACTACCGGGGGCCGCGCCAGACTGGCCCCGGTGGGGCGCTTCGTGGCAGGCCCCATTGTCCGACAAAAAAAGAATAAGGGTGTGGCCCAACTCGCCGCTGGCTTCCAGGTGTTCGAGCAGGCGGCCGATGTTCTGGTCCAGGTTGTCGACCATGGCGGCATACACGACCATGAGGCTGGCGTAGTAGCGCTGGGTGGAGTCGGGGAGGCTGTCCCAGGCGGGTACCTGCTCGTGGCGGGGGGAGAGGGGCCAGGCCGGGTCGATGATCTCCTGGGCGAGCAGCTGCTCGTAGCGCGCCTGCCGCAGGGAGTCCCAGCCGATAAGGTAGCGGTCCTGGTACTTGGCGATGTCTTCCGGGAGGGCATGCAGCGGCCAGTGGGGCGCGGTGTAGGGTAGGTAGAGGAAAAAAGGCCGGTCGCGGAGCGAGTCGCTGAGCTGCCGCTCCTCCAGGTAGCCGATGGCCCGGTCGGTGTAGGCATTGGTGGCGTACCAGGGCGAGCCATCATCGTTTTGGAGCAGCTTGTAGCGCGTCTGTCCTGCCTCAATCCATTCGCCCGGCGGGTCGATTTCCTGGTCTTCCACCACATACTTGCGGCCTTCGGCCACCCCAAAATAGTGGCCGGTGGTGGCACTGCTGCCGTATTGACGCTGGAAGCCCCGCTTCATGGGCCAGTAGGGGGCTTCATGGCCCACATGCCATTTGCCCGAGATGAGGGTGAAATAGCCCGCTTCGCGCAGCACTTCGGCGAGGGTGACCGCCTGAAAGGAAAGATGGGTGCTGTAGGTCGGCAGGCTGTCGGGTTGGAGCATGTCGCCCACCCCGGCCTGGTGTGGGTAGAGCCCTGTGAGCAGCGAAGCCCGGGAAGGGCAGCAGCGGGCGGCGTTGTAAAAATGGGTCATGCGCAGGCCTTCAGCAGCGAGGCGGTCGAGGTGGGGGGTGCTGATCTCGCTGCCAAAGCAGCCGATGTCGGAGTAGCCCATGTCATCGGCCATGATCAGGACGATGTTGGGGCGCGGGGCGGGGGCTTCAGCGGGGGCCTGGCAGGCCAGCCC
>CAZIVQ010000380.1:0-5070 GCA_964542415.1 uncultured Bacteroidia bacterium
GGTAGGGTGTTCCCCTTGCAGGGGGTGCAGTACCTCAATTTTAATGCTGCTTTTCCAACCATTCGTCGCCTTTCCCGATTATCGGGATTTCCCTTCGGTCAACCGGGACCTACTTTTTTTATCACTGCAAGTAGGGACAGGTCGCGACCTGTCCCTACCGGAATGCTAGGCCAGCGCAAAAGCCGCCCTCCCGATTCTCGGGACCGAATTCCGGGGCCAACGCCGCCCAAGCACACGTAGCCTACGGCTTTCTTTTTCTGGGAAAATTCGATTTTCCCCGCCTAGCAAATCAGAAAAGACTCAGAACTAAATTTGAGGCATCCAAAACCCCACAGGGGGAACAGCCTACTTCTCATGGCAAATGACATTTGACCTGCACTTGGGGAAAGTGAACCTAGCAGGGATATTTTTTCGTATCTTGCAGCAAACAACATCGGGTTATGCCAGCAGAAGAGTTACATAAGCCACCGGTGCCGGTCGTTTATCCCGATTCAGATGGGCAGCCCATGGCACACAATACCCTGCAATTCGAATGGATCGCCAAGCTCAAAGGCGCGTTGGAATACCTGTTTTTCGACGACCCAGCAGTGTTTGTGGCGGGGCACCTGCTATGGTATGCGGTAGAAGGCACCCCGGCTGAGCGACAGGCTCTTGACGTAATGGTGGTTTGGGGGAGGCCCAAAGGGTACCGCGGCAGCTACAAGCAATGGGAAGAAGGCGGTATCCCCCCGCAAGTGGTGATGGAAGTGCTTTCTCCTGACATCCCGTACAGTGAGATCCTTCGCAAACAAGTATTTTATGACCGCTATGGGGTGGAAGAATACTGGCTGCTTATCCCGGAAGAAAAAGCACTTTTTGTCTTTCTGCGTAAGGACGGAAAGTTCACCCTCAGCTCCGCCGATCTTCCGGAGCGCGGCTGGACCAGCCCCCGCTTGGGGCTTTCTTTTGCCATCGAAGCCGACGAACTCCGCGCCTACCTGCCCAACGGCGAACTCGTCTTGCCCTACCAGGAGATGCAGAAAAAACTGGAAGCGCGGGCCCAAGCGGCCGAAACCCGTCTGGCAGAGCTAGAAGCCGAGCTGAAGCGCTTGCAGAGAGAACGATAGGCGATTGTCCGGATGCGATTTGAGTAACCCTGTCAGCGTTCCAAAAACGCTGACAGGGTTAACCTCATCTGACCACTAGCGAAAGGGCAGGACAGCCACGAAAGCAACCTTTTCATCCTACGGGTACCAAACAGTCCTCAGTGGGATGACAGCCCACCCGGCCCGGTCCAACCTTTGGGTACGCCCCGGCGTAGCTGCCAAGGAAGCGGCACGTCACAGGGCGGGTCAGGAATTGGTGACCAAAAGGGCTATTTTAGGGGCCAGGGCAGGTGCCCTTTTATTTAACCTACTCGTTATGAACCGCTTCACCCCTTATGCATGCTTGCTGGCAGCGGTGCTGTCTTCCAGCGCCATCCATGCCCAGCTACCCGGTAGCCAAATCGGGATTTTTGATCAGCTGACGGACATCGGCGCGCCGGGCATACCCGGCGAAGTGCGGTATGCCCACGCCGCCCAGACCTATAAGGTGAAAGGCTCCGGGGCCAACATCTGGCTTGGGTCCGACAGTTTCACCTTTCTCTGGAAGGAAATGGAGGGGGACTTTATCATCCAGACCCGGATCCAATTTCTGGGAGAAGGGATGGAGGCCCACCGCAAGACTGGCCTGATGATCAGGCAGTCCACGGCCGACTCCTCGGCCATGGTGGCTTGTACCGTGCATGGCGATGGGCTTACTTCTTTGCAATACCGCCGCTCCGCAGGGGCCGATGTGGAGGAAATCAAGTTTGAGACCACCACCTCTGATGTGTTGCAGCTGGAGAAAAAAGGCAACACCTATACCATGTCAGTGGCCCCTTTGGGCGAGCCCTATGTCCGGGCCTCCATTGAGGACATTGAGCTGGGGGAAGTCTCCCTCACGGGCCTCTTTGTTTGTGCCCACACCAACGAGCAGGCCGAGGAGGTGGTTTTTTCTAACACCCGCCTCTTCCAGCCCGCCCCGGCCGACTTGGTGCCTTACCGGGACTACCTCGGCAGTTTGCTGGAAATCCTGGACGTGGAGACGGGCGAGCGCATAGTGGTCGGCAGTTCGGAGGGCTCCTGGCAAGCGCCAAACTGGACCCCCGACGGGAAGACCCTGATTTACAATGCCAACGGGAAGCTCTACACCTTTGACCTGGCGACCCGCCGCTCGCGCGAGATCGATACCGGTTTCGCCCAGCGCAACAACAACGACCATGTGCTCAGCTTTGACGGCACCCAACTGGGCATCAGCCACCATGCCGATGAAGCCGATGGCCAATCGCTGATCTACACCTTGCCGGTGACGGGGGGGACGCCGCAGCGCGTTACGGATCAAGGGCCTTCTTACCTGCACGGCTGGTCCCCGGATGGCAAATATTTGATCTACACCGCCGAGCGCGAGGGCGCATTCAACCTGTACCGCATTCCGGTCACCGGCGGCAAAGAAACCCAGCTCACCCATACCCCCGGCCTGGACGACGGTTCTGAGTATACCCCAGACGGGCAGCACATCTATTTCAATTCTGCCCGCAGCGGCACCATGCAGATTTGGCACATGAATGCCGATGGCAGCAATCAGACCCAGCTGACCTTCGACTCCCTCAACGACTGGTTTCCCCACGTCTCCCCGGACCAGCAGCGGCTGGTTTTTCTCTCTTTCGGCGAGGAGGTCCCCGCTGACGACCACCCTTTTTACCAGCAGGTCTATCTCCGGCTGATGCCCATCGGCGGCGGCGCCCCTCAGGTGATCGCCTACCTCTATGGCGGACAAGGGAGCCTCAATGTGCCGAGCTGGTCCCCGGATGGGAAAAAGATTGCCTTTATCAGCAACGGCTTATTTGGAGAATGAGGCCTTGTCGGAAAATAGTCAGTGATGGAACAGGTTATTTTTGATCCTTTACTAAGGGCTTTGGCAAGGTCGTGGTTGAAAAAGAAAAAACACCATCAACCGGAAGCTCCCCAGCCTCCGGTTTTAGGTGTTCAAACAAATCCTGTTCCCTACAGGGTGCCTGCAAGGGTCAAAACAAAGGTGGCGGAAAAAGCCTGGGGCGCACTCATCCTTTAGGATGAATTTATGGGCCGGAAAGAAAAAGTTGGCCAGGAAAAGGGTTTTAGAGAAATTGGAGCACCGGGAGAGAATAACCAAATTCTTCTCTTCTCCCCAAACGACTACTTGCAATGAAAAGACGCAATTTCCTCAAAACCACCACGGCCGGAACTGCCGGGCTGGTCATCGGTGGCCTGGGCATGAGTGCCAAAAGCTACGGCCGCATCCTTGGGGCCAATGACCGCGTGCGCGTGGGCCTCATCGGCTTTTCCAACCGGGCGCGTAACTCGCTCATTCCCGCCTTTCTCTCCCAAGCCCCCGCGCTGAACATGGAGATCGTGGCCGTGTCTGACCTCTGGAACCGCCGCCGCGACGAGGCCAAAGCTTACTTCCAGGAGCGAGACGTGAAGGTCAAGAC
This sequence comes from uncultured Bacteroidia bacterium, assembly GCA_964542415.1. Classification (GTDB taxonomy): domain Bacteria; phylum Bacteroidota; class Bacteroidia; order J057; family J057; genus CAZIVQ01. Next base: position 3,533 of record CAZIVQ010000380.1, read on the forward strand.
CTATCGCAACAACGAGGCGCTCTACGAAGCAGGCGACACCGACGCGGTCATCATTAGCACGGCAGACTTTCAGCATGCGCTGCATTTGGTGGAGGCCCTGGAGGCGGGGCAGGATGCCTACGTCGAGAAGCCCTTCGCCGAGACCATGGCCGACGCCCGGGCGGCCCTCCAGGCAGCCAAAGCCACCGACCGCGTCATTCAGATCGGCTCGCAGCGCCGCAGCGGCCCCAATTACCACGCCGCCAACGAATACATCAAGTCAGGAAAATTTGGCCAGATTACCATCGCCGAGATGAGCTGGAACGTCAACCAGCCTGGCCGCTGGCGCCGCCCCGACCTAGTGGCAGACATCAAAGAGAGCGACGTCGACTGGAAGCGCTACCTAATGAACCGGCCTTTTGAGCCCTGGGACCCGCGCAAATACCTGGAATACCGCCTGTTCTGGCCCTATTCTTCCGGTATTCCCGGCCAATGGATGTGCCATCAGATCGACACCGTGCATTGGTTCACCGGGCTGCCGCACCCGCGCAGCGTCGCCGCCAATGGCGGCATCTATAAATGGCAGGACGGTCGCCGCAACTTCGACACCATGACCGCCGTCTTCGACTACGGCCCCCTCGACGATGCCAGCCAGGGCTTTCAGGTCGTCTATTCTTCCCGCCAACACAACTCCGCCGGGGGGACCAAGGAAATCTATTACTCCAACGGCGGCTCGCTCAACCTCGCCGACAACACCATCACCCCTGATGGCGGCCTGAACGAGCGCCACGCCAGCGCCATGGGCATGGAGCCCTTTCAGCTCGAAGCGTCCAAGCTACCCGAGCTGGAGGTGATCACCGGCGCCAATACCGGCTCCGATCCCCTCACCACTGCCCACATGCGCAACTGGATGGACTGCATCCGCAGCCGCAAGGAGACCCACGCCCCGGTCGAAGCCGGTTACAACCACGCCATCGCCGGGGTCATGACCACCGCCGCCCTGCGCACCGGCTACCGCGCCACCTTTGACGAGGCGACGCAGGAGGTGATGGCCGGGGAGAAGGTGTTTCGGTATTGAGGAAAAATGAAAAATGAGTTGACCGCCGCACAAACGGCGGTCAGCTCATAATTAGGCTGGGCAGAGAACTGACGCTACCGCACAATCAGCGGCAGCCGCAGTTGCTTTTGCCTGTGCTGTGCCACGACGGTGTACATCCCCTGCGCCAGGCGGCTGACATCCAGGAAAAATTGATTTGTTCCCGGCGACAGTTCGGCTTGCTGTTGCTGGATGACCCGGCCTTGCAGGTCAAGGATGCGCAGGTCGAGCGGTCCGTCTTGGGTGACCTGTAAGCTGAGGGTGGTAGCAGAATGGGTGGGATTGGGAGCAAGTCTTGCCATCAGGCCGGAGGTGAGGTACACCTCCACCACCGATGAGTAGCTGAAACGGCCACCAAAATCAACTTGTTTGACCCGGTACCAAGAGCGTCCGGCTAGTGCTTGCGGCGCAAAGTAATTACCCAATTTAAACGCAGCTATTTTTTCGTAGGACAAGGAAGAAA
>CAZIVQ010000381.1:0-5064 GCA_964542415.1 uncultured Bacteroidia bacterium
ATGTCGATGAAACGGCCCAATTTCTCCTGCGACAGCTCCATCTTGCTTCCAGCGACGTTCGTGTCGATAGGCTAGTTTGCCGTGGTGGGCACCTATCGCAGCCAAGACGGGTAATGGAAACTGCTTCCCTCTCTGCCAGATAGTATCTAGCGAAGCAAACTCATGGCGAAGATTTGACTTCATGATATGCGGCCCGGCAAATTTTCCATTCTGCCGTTGTCTCCACTCGTATTCTTTGTAAACCTTGGGGTCTAGCAGATCACGGGCATAGCCTTGCTCGGCCAACCAGTCTTGATAGGCAGCATAATCCTTCTGACAGGCCGTTTGCCAGGCGGAGTGTTCTTTTCCCACGTCATGCCACCAAGCGGCATCTTTTAGGCTTTCGCTCAAATCATCCCCAGTCAAGCGTTGATATTTGAGGGCCAGGTTAGGCCAAACCTCAAGCAGATACTTCGCTTCATCAAAGACGTGCTGGCGGTGGTCCCTCAGGCTGATGCCTGAGGGTTTGGCTAAAATGGTCATGAAAACAATATTTTAGGGGCGAAAAAGGGGAGCTTGCTGCAAGGCTTCGATGGCTTGTTCGTAGGCCTCCGCTACGGAAAGGCCTTGATCTTGGGTATCATCTCCTAAAAAGTATTGGGCCTTGCGCGCTTTCAGTTCTTTGAGTAAATTAGATCGCTCCTGATCAGTCGTTTCGCTGGCAAAGTAACGAATGCCTTTGCGGCTCATTTTGGTATCGAGAATGATCAGCACCCGGTTCGGCTCTCCAGAAACCGCGTTGCGGGCCTGATTGGCATAGTCGTTCATGGTGCGGGTGGCTTCCAGGAATAAGCCGACCCGGCGACGGTGCTCCACATCGTCAATGACTTTTTCAAAGTCCGTAGCCAGGTGCATTTCCTTTTCGTAGGTGAGCTTACGCAGACCTCCTACCTCGCCTACATCCAGGTGAAAATTCATCACCATTTCGTCTCGTTGGCTGTACTCGTTGGTGGCGAGGGCTTGCTTCTTTTCAGAATCAGCGTTGGGGTTCATACGCAAACGAATGAGTAAGTCGCGTCCGACCTCACTGCCTTGTCGCGCCACTGCTGGTGTCGCAGTTAGCGGAGCCGTGCGCCGCCCGGAGTATTCTCCTTTTTCAGTTACCAAGTAGCCACCGAGATCACTACGCAGGTCTTTTTCAATGTCGGCAGGAATACCATCGCCATTGGAAACGTACGTTTCTCCTCGCCCAGGGTCCTGCTCATTGATGCGACTCATCGCCCGAAAGAGCACGTGACGCTGCATTTGGCCCGAAATATAGACCCGACCATCACGGCGCCTCTTGATCGAAGAGGCGTTGCCGAGGAGCTTTTCGCCTCGGTTGGCCGCATGGTTTTCCATGGGGGCGACCATGGTTACGACAATGGAAGAAATGTTCATCGGAATAAAGTTATGGGGTTATATTCATGATTGATAACCAGGCCATCTAATCTGGCCTTTCGTCGTCTGCGGTGGAACCGTCAAGAACGGGAGTAGCGGTAGCTTCTTCTTTTTCTTTGTTGGCTTTTGAGCTGTCATAGGTCGAAACCCGCATAAAAGCCGTAATCAGTTGCTTGGCCGTATCTGTATCAATCCCCCCGGCATCTTTCCCCAGCGCCACGGCTTCCATGAAAGGGATCGCCTCGGGCTTGATTTCCTGTTTGGTGATGCGGCCAGCGATGGTGCTCAGGCGGGAAATGAGGTCCGGGCCGGTTTTTGCACTACCAATGGTGCTTTCGAACTGAGTCAGGAATTTATCCTTGTACTCTTGCAGGTTTACTCCCTTACGACTTTGTTTCAAATCATCTTTGAGTTCACGGTCTGCTGCCTTATAGGCCGCGTAGTTGAGCGACTGCCCATAAGCTCTCGCCGATTGGATGAGTTCTGGTGTCAAGTTCATTTTTTCATAATAAAGGTTGATCAATGGAAGTAGCGTCGATGGATATTCGGCCCGAAAAGCCAAAAAGTCTTGAAAGCTCGGGGCGGTAAATAGGCGCAAAAAGCGATCGGCCATCATGCGAAATTGGAGCGTCTTGTTGGATTCACCGCGCTCTTTGCTTTCTTCCCCAATAAGGTGCGTCCGGTTAATGGCTATCACGATGTCTTTCATTTCTCCTTGGGTGGTCAGGTCCACCAAGTGATGACGAAAGGTTTCTTGCTTGGCCCCAGCGTTGGATATCAGGTAGATGGGTCGCCCGACCATGGCTTTTAGCACCGCGCGCACCCGCTGGGCTCGCTCGTCCTTGGCTAATTCGGTGGCCTCTTTGATCCATTCCCCCATGGCCACCATGAGGCTTACCGCTCCGATAGACCGGCCTCGCGGGGCATTGGGATAATTGCCCTGGAAAATCCGGGGCCGGATAAACTTTTTGTCGAAGCGGCCCTCCATCAGATCTGCCGCTTGCTTGGTAGTCGAGAGCCTCCGAAAAAGATCTATGAAATCACGCAAAGGATAGCTCCCACTAGCTTCATTGTAGAATGGCAAGTCTGGAATGACCCCGACATTATTGGCATCGCCCCCGCCTTTCAAGGCCGTATAAGTTGCAGGTTTAAACGAGGTAAGGGTTGCTACTGCGGTAAACCCAGCCATCAAAACCCCAACCTTGGGATTCGTCATGTTGGGGTTACCATTGTTCACCTTTGCCACCAAAGGCGCAAAAGAGCGCTTCAACTCGTAGGGCGCGGCAGGATCGAATTTAGGCTTATCCAAAGCTTTCAGCAGCGCTTTTGCCTCTTTCACCAAGCCGGCTGAATTATTCGGGGCCAATACATGCGGCGCAGCGTAGTAACCATTGGCAGAGTTTTGCCCAGATTTGCTACCAGGGTCCAGCCTTTTAGGATCACTGAGGTAAGTGTAGCTTATCTTACCCTCATAATCTTTAGGCGGAACCTCTTTGCGCATAATGATGAACCGGGTAAGACCGTCATTCAGGGCTTGACGCAAAAGCTCCTTCACTTGAGCGATATCTTCCAGGTCAATTTCATCCACATGGGCAGCCAACATGGCGGCGGCCACGCCATAACGGGGATAGGGATGCCAGTTATTCAGTTCTTTCATGGTCTTTCCAGGTTACTTCTACCCAACTATCATTGGTCCCCAGGTACAGGGGGGCTTGCGGATGATCGATGGCGGCTTTAAGCGCCCGGGCCAAGGTCGCGGTGGTCCGAAGCTGCACGAAATAGGGAGCCTGCGGAATCACGTAGCCGCGTACTTTGGGACTCACGTAGTAGCGGGGGTAATAGTAGTGCAGCGCTTTGGTGTGAATCTTCAGCTTTTCTTCTCCCCCTCGCCAGGTCTCTGCTAGTTTCAATAACTCTTCAGGTTCAGGCCGCTCATGACTAGCTCCGTCGCCAAAATCTACCGTAGCATCTTTCTGTTTACTTTGCGAGACCAGCGACTCCAGGCGATGATCGTAGGAACGCGTCCCGCCTGCCAGGGTCGAGGCATCGGTGCGAAAGTGAAACGAGCACAAGTCGTCGTAAGCATCCGTTTCAGGGGCTTGAATGCTCACGATCTGCACGTGATGCTGCAACAAGCTCACGTAGCCTGAGCCAGAAGCGGCACTCTTACCCATCAGCCAGGGATGATCGGCCCAATCAGACTTCCTCCCCATGGCCTTCTTGGCGGCTTTGGTAAGGTCTTTCAAGATGGCTTTGCGCTGCTCAGCGTCGAGGTACCAACCCAGCGCATTTTCCAGCATTCCCCCAAGCATCTCCGGGGTAGGCTCTGCCGCCGTTCGGAAATAGCTCCCTGGCTGGGCTGCCACCATCGAGAGCGGTGCCAGCGCTTCGATCTCTAAGACGGCCGTGTGGGTGAGCTCCGGTGGTTCCAAGTAAAAATCTAAGGTCGTCATGAATCAAAATATAGAGGTTAAACCAATGCGCCAAATCCACTGCCGGTTGATTCGCCAGCACCGGTGAGCCAGGCGAAAAGGGCTGCTTCGGGAGTGCCTTCCACCTCGATGGGGCACAAAGAGCACTTGTGCTTGACGCCACGATAGTGAACCAATTTGGTCTTGGGGCGTCCACTGTCAGGCGCAAAACGCATCCTCGATTCTAAATGGTCCCCTCCGACACCCGCCGCTTGCATTTTTTTGCGAAAAATGCGAGTCAGGGCCTCCTCAGCGGCTTCGGCCTCGTCCCAGAGGATGTAGCGTCGACTGCCATCTTCCCGCCTAGCCCTCAGCATCACCGGGCTGTCCAACAGAAAACGGTTTCGCTCTCCCATGGCTGGAATGGGCATCTCATTCGCCTTCAGTACCCGCATGCCGTAGTTCCAGTATTCGTCCTCCAAAATGCCTTGAGCCAGCTTCCAGCCTTTTTCGCTGTCAAAGAAAGAAACCGTCATGGTCGCACCCTGCGGAAATTGAAGGCTGCGCCCCATTTTCTCCCCACCTCGTAACCACCCGAAGCCATAGAGGCTCAAGCCACCGCCGTGAATTTCATTTGGTCCTAGCCATTTGTGCAATCCTCCCACCAACTGAGGCAGGTGGTTGAAGGGAACGGGTTGGATGTTGGGGCTGAATTGTAGCTGTATTTTCATCGCACTTACTCATTATGACTGCTGTCAAACTCAATCAACTCGCCATCAGAGGCTCTTAAAAGGGCTCTTATCCGAAAATAGACATCTACCGATAGCCGCTCAGGCTTTGAAAGCATCGTAGTCAATGCTTCTTCAGGAATGTCTAGAATGAGGGCCAACCATTCCATTTCCCACCCTTTTCGTTCGAGTAATTTCGCAATACGGAGCTGCATCGATCAGGAAGTTTCTTTCCTAAACGCACTTAGCCCAAAATGGTTTCCATTGTTAATAATTGTATATAAAATCTCTTACTCAAACTCTTTGCAATAGAAAATCGTTTATTTGCAATCTGGGAATTGAAACTTGTTGATAATCAGGCCCCTTGCTAGGTTTGATTATTCCAATCGCACCCACGGGATTTTTTCCTCGCCCACCGGACTTGTTTTGGTGGGCTTTTTGTCTTCCCCGTCCCTCTCACATCACAAACCTACCCCTCCACCCCCCGAAGCCACTTCCCTACCCCT
>CAZIVQ010000382.1:0-5042 GCA_964542415.1 uncultured Bacteroidia bacterium
CGAAGATGGCGGTATGTCGGCAGGAAAAGCCTTATGGTCAACGTTTTAGGTTGGCCTTCTTTGAATGGAAAAGGGAAACTTATTTTTCGAGCGTCACTACGCGGCCCAACCTTAGGGTCACTCAGTGCCCTTACGCTCTTGGTGGTGAAAAAGGAGCCGCTTTACCCGAATCCGGACAGGTTCTCTGTATTGCCTTGGCCAAAAACGACTCATCTTTTCACCATAAACGCATCGACCTTGGTTTTCTCCTCTGGCAGAAGCTGCTCGTACAGCCGCTCGAAGTAGTCGGCTTCGACGAAGTAGCAAATCACGTCGGCGTCGCCGATGTTGGTGCCTTGGGTGCGGAGCAGGCCCAGCATCATCGGAATCCACTGGAAGGGGCCGTAGAGGGGTTCGACCCCGGCGGTGCTGATCTGCCGCTTGCGGTGCTTGCCCACTACGAAGCGATTTTCTCCCTTGATTTCTGAGTCGTAGGTCACCAGTTCACTCACCACCGGATTGGGGCTGGAAGTATGTTGCAGGCGCTTTGATTCTTCCTCCACCACATACTGGATGTTTTGCACAAAGAGTTTTTGGGCAAATACCTTGAAAGCCGCCACGTTGGGCAGGTATTCTTCGCCCGTGGCATAGGCGACCGGTCGTTTTACCCGGTTCAAAAAGACCGAAGCGCCCAGGTCGAGGTAGTAGCCCCGCAGTTGCCCCGGCTCGAGTACCATCGACAAGCGAGAGCGCGGCTTACGCAGGGTGGTGGTGCCTTCGGTTTCCAGGTAGGTTTCTGCGGGCAACCAATCGGTCTGGAACGCTACCTGCTGCCGGGCGGTATCAAAGCGGCCGTAGCGAACCAGGATATGGCGGATAAACATTTTGGTGAAGGGCTCCACATTCATCGGGGCCAGGTGGGCATCGACAAAGGCGCAGCGGGCCGAATCTGCGCCGTGGTTGCCCAGGAGAATGATGTGCTCAAACATCTCGTCCAGGGCCGCATTGAAGGCCGGCAAGGCCCGGGCGCTGTCATCGCCCGCATCCAGGTGGAAGACCTTGCCCCCCGTGGTGCGAAAGAGGCAACGATCGGTATAAACGGTGAGGTGCCCCAGGCCGCCAAAATTGAGGAGGAAGATGTCGAAAGAAGGAGCATACCGCCCTTTCATTTCGGCGTAAGCGGCCAGTTTGAAGCGGTTGTCCGGGCTGAGCGCATAATCTTCCAGGGTGCGGTTGATCACCGCTTCGAGGGTGGCCGTGGCACCGGGCGGCGGCGCTTGGGCGAGGGCTTGGCTGCCGAAGAGACAAAGCAAGGCTAGGACGCAATTGCGCGCCAGGGGTAACAGGTCCATGGAAGTACAGAAGCTTTAGGGTTCATGTGTTTGGTGCATCCGGAACAAACTTTTTTACCATTAAACTTGCCCTTTTTCCGCGGTCCGAAAGCACCAAGTGAGACAATTGATTGAATGCAAGAAACGTACAATCGTCCCATCCCGCCAACGCCTTGCCAGCCTCCATCCTTACATCTGCGGAAAGGGTCAGCCGCTTGCGCCCCTCACCAATTCCTGCGGCTTTGGCCATCAGATGCGAAGGCCTAGACAAGATAAAAAGAATTTTTTTGCCAAATGGCGTCTGCTACCATGTACTGTTTGTGCAAGCTTGTGCCAAGCCTGAACCGATCTTACTTCCTTGCCAGATAAAAAAACCGGTCCGAAACCAAGGTTCCGGGCCGGATGAAAAAAAGAAGCCGCTTTGCCTACCAGCGAATGAGGGCTGCGCCCCACGTAAAGCCACTGCCGAAAGCCGCCAGACAGATCAGGTCCCCTTCCTTCACTTTGCCCATCTCCCAGGCTTCGTTCAGGGCAATGGGAATCGAGGCGGCGGTGGTGTTACCGTATTTCTGGATGTTGTTGTGGACCTTCTCCGGGGGCAGGCCCAGGGTTTGCCGTACCACTTCGGCAATGCGCAGGTTGGCCTGGTGGGGCACAAAGAGGTCGATGTCCTGCTCCGAATAGCCGGTAGCGGCCAGGGCTTCACGGATCACCTCCGGAAATTTTTCCACCGCATACTTAAACACATAGCGGCCATTCATCACCGGGTAGATGCTGCGGTCCTCAAACATCTCTGGGGCGATGTGCCGGGGCTTGCTGCCCGAGGGAGCCAAGGTCGCCAGCTTCTCCGCATGCTCGCCGTCGGCGTGCAGGTGGGTGGTGAGGATGCCCGTTTCTTCGTCGGTATCGACAGCGGTCAGAATCGCCGCCCCGGCCCCATCGCCGAAGAGCACGGTCACGTCACGGCCTTCGTCCGAAAAATCCAAACCCGAGGAGTGGATCTCGGAGCCGATCAGCAGCACCGTCTGGTACATGCCGGTCTTGATGAACTGATCGGCGATCGAGAGGCCGTAGATGAAACCTGAGCATTGGGTGCGGATGTCGAGGGCGGGGATGCCCTTGTGGTTGATGCCGAGTTCGCGCTGCACCAGCACCCCGGAGCCGGGAAACATGTAGTCGGGGTTGAGGGTGGCCAAAATGATGAGGTCGATGTCATCGGCGGTTTTGCCCGCCCGCTCCAGGGCCATTTTGGCGGCCCGGGTGCCCATGTTGGCGGTGGTGTCTTCGCCCGGGATGAAATAACGCCGCTCCCGGATACCGGAGCGCTCTTGGATCCATGCGTCCGAGGTGTTCATGCGCTGGGCCAGGTCGTCGTTGGTCACGACGTTTTGGGGCACGTAGTAGCCCAGGCCCGCCAGCTTAGCTTTTTTCATGAGTAGTATTTAAGAGATGCAAGCAGTGGAAGAGAGGTGAGAGATGAGAAATGAGACGGAGCGATAAGCGACAGAGACAGGCGACTGGAAATGCTTTTCTCTACGACCCCTCAACGAGCTTCTGAAAGTCTGTCCTCCGGCAGATGCGATAAAAAAGAGCACCCTTCTCCGTGCCTCCGTGAAACTCCTTAGTAGGACGCCAAGAATAACTTATTCCAATTTTTCATGCAAAGACGCAAAGGCGCAAATCGAAGACCTGATGGACAGCTTCTTGTACTTATTGCCTCATACTAAAAACCGGTAGGTTATTCTTGACTTGTTACTTAGTGCCCAGTGGTAAAAAAAATGAAGCCAGCGCCAGGGTAGAAAGCGTTGAGTAAGCGCCTCCGCCTTTCCGAAATAAAAACAGACTTCTAAGATAAAGGATTTTTTCCAAGACAAAATAACCCTGGAGACGATTCCCCCCAGAACCAGCCAGCCTTATCGGCGATCGCCAATCCTGTCAATTCTGTCAATCCTGTCTAATTCCGTCTACTCCTACCAATCCTGTCAATCCTGTCTAATTCCGTCTACTCCTACCAATCCTGTCAATCTCCGGTGCCCGGAGTCCTAGACCTGCTAATCCTGTCAGTCCTGTCTCATTCTGCCCCATTCTGTCTACTCCTGTACCCCATGCCACCACCGGCTCACCACCACCCCACCGGGATGCAGCAAGCGCAGCAGGTACATCCCCGCCGGGAGGTTGGCTACGTTTAGCTGAGCTTCCTGGGTGCCTGCGGTAGGGGGCAAGGCCAATTGCTGGAGGCGCTGCCCGGTGAGGCTGAGCAATTCGAGGCGGGCGGGCAAGGCTGCCGGAGCCGCGACGGACAGCTGGAGGGTCGCGGCATCGCTACGGGCTACGCGCAGCTGCCATTGGCTGGGGAGGGCGCGGCTGAGCTGGACGACGGCAGAAAGGGCGGCATGCCCGTCGGCATCGAGGCTGCGGATGCGGTACCAAGCCGGGCCGGCGGGGGCGGCCTCGTCCAGCCACTGGTAGGCGCGCCCCTGAGGGGCACTGGCCTCGCCCGGCAGGCGCTGAAGCGCTTCAAACTCGGCTTGGGCCGGGGTACGCCGCTCCACCAGCAGCTCTACCGGCTGTACGCCCGGACCGGTGGTCCAATGCAGGGCATTGCCGGCGGGGAGGGCCTCGCCGGTGAAGTCGGCGAGGGTGACGGGGAGGACAGGGTTGATGAGGCTGCGGGTGAGGATCATCTTGAAATCACATTGCGCTGCGCGCACGCCGTCTACCACGATGGCGAAGGTATCGGTAGAACTTGGAGAGAGGTCAAAGGGCCCGAAGGTACCATCCACGGAAGGATACAACCCGCTAACCCCCACATCCCCGCATTGGTTATTGAGGACATTGGAGTTCTCCGCATCCGTACAGTTGAGGTTGTCCATCACCATGAAAGTGAGGCTGTCGGGACTACCCGTTTGGCAGGCCATGTCGCCTACGTGGAGGTACCAGCCGGTGGCGGTGGTTGCCCCGTCCAGGGCAAATTTGTAGAAGATGGTGTTTTCGGTGGCTTCCAGGCAGGAGGGAGTTGGAGGAGGCAAAGGAAAGGCGGAAAAATCATCACCAATATTACCGTTATAGCAGGCATTGCCATCCACAATGTTAAACATATCCTCAGTAGCTCCCGCGCCACATACGTTCGTAAGACGTTGTTTGGTGGCACATTTAGTGGTGCCCAAAATGGCATCATTCCAGCTTCCACTCCCCCCCAAATTGGCTTGAGTATCGATGCCACCACCAGCGCTAGCAGTCAGAACTGTAGCATCGCTACATCGATCATTGACTGGGGAAGCACAAGTCGGGTTGATGGCGTCTGCTTCTGCACATATGCGTACAGAGCCCCCTGAAACTGAAGTTGCACTCCGTTGTATAACCACGAAGTAAGTACCATCTCCATCCAGTCCTTCGGCCCGAATAGTACGGTTAATGACACCTTCAGTTGACAATTTGGTCCAACACCCACTTTTCCATTCTGTGAACTCAGGATTGAGGGTTCCTGGGGGGAAAGTCGTCATGTTCCAGCTACAAGGGTTCCCACTTCCATCATCCTTGTTTTCCGAATAAAGCAGATAGTAGCGGATTTGCTCATCGACTAATAAAGAAGTGGTGATTTGCAAGAAGAAATCAATGTTAACCTGATTCAATGAGGTAGGCTCAAATCGAAACCAAACTTCACCTTCACAATTTCCACCGTTACCACATGGCGTGTAGGGTAGGGGCGTGTAAGGGGACACGGTAAAATCC
>CAZIVQ010000383.1:0-5033 GCA_964542415.1 uncultured Bacteroidia bacterium
CTCGAAGAGCAGATAGGCCCGATCGGTGATGTTGAGCGTCTCGTGGACGTTGTGGTCCGTGATGAGCACCCCGATGTTGCGGTTAATGAGGTCCTTGACCAGCAGCTGGATTTCTTCTACCGCGATGGGATCAATGCCGGCGAAGGGCTCATCCAGCAGGATAAAATTAGGGTTCACTGCCAGGGCGCGGGCGATTTCGGTGCGGCGGCGCTCTCCGCCGGAGAGAACCTTGCCTATGTTTTTGCGGATGTGGCCGATGCTAAATTCTTCCAGCAACTGCTCCACCCGTGCTTTGCGCTGTTGCCTGTTGAGGGAGGTCCCCAGTTCCAATACCGCCATGATGTTGTCCTCCACCGAGAGATCGCGAAAAACCGAGGCCTCCTGGGCCAGGTAACCGATACCGAGCTGCCCGCGGCGGTACATGGGCAGGGAGGTGATGTCGCGCTGATCGAGGAAAATACGGCCCCCATTGGGACGGATCAGCCCCACGATCATGTAGAAAGTGGTCGTCTTACCTGCCCCATTGGGACCGAGTAACCCGACGATTTCGCCTTGATTCACTTCCAGCGAAACCTCGTTAACGACGGCTTTCTGTTTGTACTTTTTGATCAGACCATTCGCTTTCAGCAACATAGGACATTGAATTCTGGCAAGGATACAAAATATACCGAAAAAAAACGGGGCCTGCTAATTTCTGCTAATCTGGCAGCACCACCAATCGTTTTACTGCTTGCTGTGTGCCAGCCTGCACCCGCAGCAGGTAAAGCCCTGCTGATAAGGCCGGTAGCGTCAGGGCCAGGCGCTGGGCTCCCGCGGGCAACTGACCGCCCTGCCACAAAGTGCTTGCCAGCCGCCCGTTGGGTTGGTAAAGGTCTACCCGGACCGGACCGGCCTCGGCCAGGTCAAAGGCTAGCTCCACCTGTTTCCGGGCTGGGTTGGGGAAAAGACGCAGGGAAAATGGGGTTTCAGGTGCTTCTGGAGACAGAATCAAGCCCTCTTCGGCAAAGAGCAGGCCCAAGCCCTGGTTGTTTACCTGGTTTTTTCTGCCAATGAGGTAAAGGTCATTTTCTACGAAGTGAAAATCGAAGCTGTTGGCCAGTTCGAAGCTGTTGTTGTTCACCAGCAGCTGCTCCCAGTTGCCTGCATCGTCTCGCCGGGCGATGCGTACCTCATCCGAGAGAGAAGAGAAATTGAAGACCGCCCAAGGGCGATCTCCGGGGCTGATGCCCAGGTCCAGGGGGAACCCCAGCAGGTTGGCTCCTTCGCTCAATACATTTTCTACGGTCCAGCTTCCTCCGCTGGCTTTCTCGGCCAGAAAAATCGAGTTGGCCGTAGCATCCCGGAAGAGGATGGCGGGTTGTCCGTCGCTGTACAGCTCGATGTCACTCAGGGCGGGGTTGAAGTTGAGGGGTACCGTGACCGCCTCTACGGACCAGTTACCGCTGAGGTCGCGGCGGGCATACTTGAGGGTGGCATTGAGGCCATCGGAGTAGGAGATGTGAAGGGCCCCGCTGCTATCGACCACCATCGCGGGCCGCTGCCCGACGATGGCCGAGCTGCTGTCGAGGACGCTCAGGGCCCAGGGCCCGGCGGTTTGGGCGGCGCGGGCGTACTTGAGCTGGCCGCCGGCAGCATCATAGTAACAAAGATGCAGGCTGTCGCGGGCTATGCGCAGCACGGGATCTCGCGGCTGAGCCGCATCGTCGACGAGGTAGCTCGTCCAGGTCCCCCCACTGCGATCAGCCACCCACAATTCGCCGACCTCCTCCAGTACGTAGGCCACCACCGGGCCACTCACGGTTTCGGCGAGGCTGGTATAGTAAGCGTCTTCTCCCGCCTCACTCACAGGCTCAAAGGTCCAATTGCCTCCCACCTTTTCGCCCCAAAACACCTGACCCGATTGCGCTTCGGAAAAAGCGAGGTTGATTTCGTCGTCGTTGCCGACGCGGCGCACGTAGCTGCTCAGGCTCTCGCCCCGAAGTTCGTTGATGGATGCATCTTCGAAGCGCCAGGCCCCTCCGTTCCGATGCCGGACCAAGAGCTGCAGGTAGTCCCCGGCCCGGTCGTAGACCAGCAGGTAAAGGCTGTCGGCATAGAGGGCTGAGTGCATCGTGGCACTGGTACGGATGTCCGCGACCACACTTTCATTCCAAAACTGCCCGGCCGTAACCGAAGTTTGCAGCCTCACCTGGTCATTGGCTCCATCATAGAAGAATAGGAAAACTGTGTCTGGACCGGCAGCGGTGAGGGTAAACTGCGAGCGCAATCGGTCGGCCGGGCCAAATTGGAAGTAGTAAGGTTCGTAACCTGGGCGCGCGAGCGAGTCGGGGTGAAAACGGGCATAGAGGTAAGGCTGCCGATTAGTAAAAGGGAACCCAAACCCATAGTAGTCTGAGATGCTGTAGGCCAGGTGTACCAAGGAATCGCCGGTCAGGTCGCCATCTACAAACTGGAAGGTTTCGCCATGGTGCCGGTCGTCGAGAAAATTGAAGACGCGGTCGGTCGAGTCCGCTACCTCGTAGGTCCAGCTGCCGAGTTCGGGGTCGGTGGTATTGAACCAGAGTACCTCGTGGTTGTAGAAGGAGGTGGTCAAGAGGTAGGTGCGGTTCCCGGGAAGGGAAAAGAATTGGCAGAATTCGCCAAAACGATCCCCATCGGCCAGGCAGCCACTCAGGTTTTTGTTGGGCACATCGGGCAGCGGTTGGGACAACCAGCTGCCATCGGCTTGCCGCACGACCACCTGCAACTCGAGGTCGTAGTCGGAAGGGGCAAAGCGATTGCGGGCAGAGGCGCAGGGCGCAGACGAGCGAATTTCCCCATCAAAAAAAGCCACCGCCGGCTGCCCCGACGCTAACAGGTGAATGTCGACCGAATGCTGCACGTAGGAAGGCATGTTCAAGCTTTGGCCATAGGCACCCAAGTGATTAGAGACAGGCAGGGCCTCGACAGTCCAGCTCCCATCCAGGTCCCGCCGGGCGTAACGTAGGCCCGCCAAGCCCCCGGCATTCTGCAAAAATGCCACGTGTACCCGACCATCGGCCCCGAGGGTCAGGGCGGACTCATAGCCAAACGTTCCAGGGGTGGTCAGGGGCTCGTAGGTCCAGCTGCGGCTGGCATAGTCGCGCCGAGCATAGATGAGGCGGTCGTCTGTATCACGCCAGAAGGTCACGTGCAGGTTGCCTCCGGCGTCCATCTCCATGGCGGGGTTGGCCCCAGACTGCTGGGTATCGGTAATGATATTTTGGGCGACCCAGTTCAGAGACTGAGCTGAGAGAGAAATCCCCGTCAGACACCCCAGCAGACAGAGTAAGCTAGACAATAGGGTCTTTAGCATGTTTGACATCTTTGAGAATCAGGTTGATGCGCGTCTTGCCGTTCCAATGGTTAAACATTGGGTGGTAGGCGATGTGCAGGGGTCCCTCGCGGAGTTGCTGCCACTTCTTCGCCAGGTTGAAACCGATGGCCTCGATCATGAGGTTGTCTTGCGAAAGGACGAATTTAACATGGTCTTCTTTGAGAATGGCGGTGTGCAGAACCTCTACCCCTTCGCTCATGAAGACCGGCCTGAGGTTGAAAGGACCAAAAGGGGCCATTCGCTCGATCAGACGGATGAAACGGGCGGTAATGGTGCCAAAACGCAACCGCTGATCGATCTCCAGGACCGGAAACCGTTGCTCCGGCTGGATACGTCGGGCCACCTCCTTTTCAAACCGTTCCCGGAAAGCCGGGTAATCTTCTTCTTTGAGCCGCAGCCCGGCGGCATACGTATGCCCGCCAAACTGCACGATATGCTCGGCGCAAGCCTCCAGCGCGCTGTAGAGGTCAAAGCCTGCTACACTACGGGCTGAGCCTACCAGCATATCTTCGGAGCGGGCCAGTAGGACCGTCGGCCGGTAGTGATGCTCGATCAAGCGCGAAGCCACGATGCCGATGACCCCTTTGTGCCAGGCCGGCTGGTAGAGGACCGTGGTATGCATGTGGGGATACTGGGGGTCGCTATCCAGCAGCGCGAGGGCTTCTTGGGTCATCTCCCGGTCAAGGGTTTTACGGGCCTCGTTTGAGCTTTGTAACTCTTCGGCCTGCCGGATCAGGTGGGGCGAGTTGCCCAGCAGCACGCTCACGGCATCTTCGGCGTGGCCGATGCGTCCGGCGCTGTTGACCCGGGGCCCTACGAAGAAGACCAGGTCCGAGACGTTCCAGTCGCGGGTCTCCTTGGCCTGGTCCATGATGGCCTTGAGGCCTGGCAGGGGATTTTCGCGCAGCTTATCCAGCCCAAAATGAGCGATAATGCGGTTTTCGCCGGTAATAGGGACAATGTCACAGGCGATGGAGAGGGTGGCCAGGTCACAAAAAGCCGTGAAAGGATCGCGGCCTTCGGGTTGGCGGGGCTGCATGCCCCGGGCCTGAAAAGCCGCTGCCAAAGCCTGGGCCAGCTTCAAGCCTACCCCACAGCCGGTGAGTTCCTTGTAGGGATAGGGGCAATCTTTCCGCTTGGGATCGAGGATGGCCGCCGCCGCCGGCAGTTCTGCGCCGGGATGATGGTGGTCACAGATGATAAAGTCGATGCCTTTGAGGTTGGCATAGCGCACTTTGTCGGTGGCTTTGATGCCACAGTCGAGGCTGATGATGAGGCCCGCGCCCCGCTCGGCTGCCTGGTCGATGCCCCGGTAGGAGACGCCATATCCCTCGGTGTAGCGGTCAGGGATGTAGTAGCTGTGATCGATGCCCCAGGCTTGAAAAAACAGGCTCATGAGGGACACGGCCGAGGTGCCGTCGACATCGTAGTCGCCCAAGAGCATGATCTTTTCACCGCCATCCAGGGCCTGCAAAATGCGGGCAAGGGCCCGGTCCATGTCACGCAGCAGCAGGGGATCGCACAGCTCGTCCCTGCCCGGCTTGAAGTAGCGGCGGGCGGCGTCAAAATCACGGACCCCTAGCTGCACCAGCAGGGCGGCGATTTCTTCGGGAAACGCTTGGTCTTGACTCAATTCGCGGGCCAGCTTGGCCGTCGGGGCGGCAGGCACAGCCGGCTT
>CAZIVQ010000384.1:0-5031 GCA_964542415.1 uncultured Bacteroidia bacterium
CGGCCCGAGAATCCGGTGACCGAGGCCTGGCTGCGAACGCGCTTGCCGGGCGAAGGCCCGCGCCTCATCCTGACGCCAGAACTGTTGGCTCATTTGCAAAAAAACACGCAAAACGCCCCCGCTTTGCACGCAGGCTACCAGCTGATCCTGGCCCGGGCGGAGGCCTTGCTGACCCAGCCGGTGCTCACCCGCGAGCAGACCGGAAAACGCTTGCTCAGCGTTTCGAGAGAAGCGGTAGCTCGACTCACCACCCTGGCGCTGGTGTACCGCCTGGAAGAAGACCCGGCTATGCTCGCCCGCCTTGAAGCCGAGTTGGCAGCTGTCAGCGGCTTTTCTGATTGGAACCCCGACCACTTCCTTGATGTGGCAGAGATGACCCTGGCCGTAGGCTTGGCCCTGGATTGGGCGGGGCCGGAACTGGACCCGGATGTCCGGCAGCAGGCGACCCAGGCCCTGGTCGAGAAGGCTTTGCAGCCGAGCCTGCAGGAGGAAGGCTACAACTGGTGGATCGACGCCTACCACAACTGGAACCTGGTCTGCCACGGCGGGCTGGTAGTGGGGGCCTTGGCTGCGTTTGAGGCAGCGCCAGAAGCCGCCACGCAGGTGCTGCGGCGAGCCGTAGAAAAGCTGCCCCTCGGCTTGCTGCCTTATGCCCCGGATGGCATCTATCCGGAAGGGCCGAGCTATTGGTTTTATGCGACGGACTACCTCACGGCCTGCCTTTCAGCGATGGAGACGGGTTTGGGGACAGACTTCGGCTTCACCCAGGCCCCAGGGTTGCTGGCCAGCGCCGAGGTCAGCCAGCTGGCGGCGGGCCCTTCGGGCGATTACTACAACTTTTTCGACGGCTCGACCAACGGCTACCACGACCTGAAGCATTGGGGGTTGCTGGCCTGGTTTGGACAGCGGGGAGTAGCCGGTTTTGACCAGCGGGCTTACGCCAAGCGCTGCCGCAAAGAGCTGGGGGAGGGAGAATTTGGCAAGCGGTTTACGGCGCTGAAGTGGCTGTATGTGGCTCAACTCGAGGAAGCGCCCGCTCGGGCATCTTTGCCGCAGCACTGGAGCGGGCAGGGAGACAACCCCTTGCTGATTCTGCGCGAGCCAGCCAGCAGCCTCTACCTCGCCGCCAAAGGCGGCCGCGCCGCCGATAACCACGGCAACATGGACGTCGGTTCCTTCATCTTCGAGCGCGACGGGGTGCGCTGGTCACTCGATCCCGGCAACCAGGACTACCATCTCCTGGAAGAGATTATGGGCGGTGGGCTTTGGGCCAGAGGCCAAGATGGCCGTCGCTGGGAATTGCTCACCAAGAATAACTTTGGCCACAGCACCCTCACCGTCAACGGGCAGCCCCATCGCGTGGCAGGCCGGGCCTTGCTGGTGGACACGGACTTGGCGGCGTCACAACCGGGCGGCACCTTCGACCTGAGACCGGTATTTGGAGAAAACCTGGCCGGGGCCTGGCGCAGTTTTCGCCTGCTGGACGAGCGGCGGTTGCAGGTGCGCGATTCGCTGGTTTTTTCGCCCCAAACCCAGGCCCTCACCTGGCAATTTATCACCCAGGCTGAGGTGGAGGTGACGGAAGCCGGGGCGGTCTTGAGACAGGATGGGAAACAGTTGATGCTGCGGGTGCGGCAGCCATCGGCTTTTGAGGTAAAGGTGGTGCCGCTTTCGCCGCCGCCTTTGCCCTACGACAAGGACCTGCCGGGTTGGAAGCGGATCGAGCTGGTGGTTTCCCGGGCGGCTTTTGCGGGAGATTCGGGGGAGATCGTGGTGGAGTTGGAGTAGGAATATGGAGGTGAAATTCTGTCCATGCCTTTCGCTTTTTTGAAAGAGAAATCTGCTATCTTTGCCCGTATGGAGCACCTACTCACCACCGAAAACCTCATCAGCCTGCTGACGCTGACCCTGATGGAAATCATCTTGGGGATCGACAACATCGTCTTCATCTCCATCGTCGCCAGCAAACTGCCAGAGAACCAGCAAGCGAAGGCCCGCAACCTGGGTTTGCTGCTGGCCTTGGCTTTTCGCATCGGCCTGCTGCTGTCGATCAGCTGGATTGTGCAGCTCACCGATCCGGTGATCGAATTCGAGAGCCTGCCCGAAGTATTTGCCCTCAGCTGGCGCGACATCATTCTGATTGCGGGCGGGATTTTCCTCATGGGCAAGACCATCCTGGAGATGCACCACAAGCTCGAAGGAGACGAAGGCTCCGGGGTCAAGCCCAAGGCCAAAACCTTCAGTTCGGTCATTTTCCAGATCGTGCTACTGGACATCGTCTTTTCTTTCGACTCCATCCTCACCGCCGTCGGCCTGGTCAAAGAAGTGAGCATCATGATCATCGCCGTGGTCATCTCCCTCGGCGTGATGCTCGCCGCGGCAGGCCCCATCAGTGACTTCATCAACAAGCGACCCACCATGAAGATGCTGGCGCTGTCTTTTTTGCTGCTGATCGGCTTCATGCTGGTGGCCGAGGGCTTCGAGCAACATGTCGACAAAGGCTACATCTACTTCGCCATGGCCTTCTCCTTCGGCGTCGAATTGCTCAACAGCCGCCTGCGCAAAGGTCGCAAGCAGGAGCCTGTGCAACTGCGGGAGCGCATCACCGAAAAAGCAGAGCAGGTGGGGTAGCTATTGCTTCCGGAGTTTTTGTTGTTGATTATCAATTGATTAGAATTCGAGGGAGAATGTTTGGGAGCCAAACAGTCCCCGTAGGATGACAGCAAAGCCGTAGGCTCAGCCGGATCATAGCCGTAGGCTCGGCCGGATTTCCGGACTTAGCACGGGCCTGTGCGTAATCCGGCCGCGATCATCCCTCAGACCGATCCTGCGGATCGCCCAGCTCCCTTTTGCAGGGAGCCTCACCAGGGACGGCTCGCGGCCGTTTTGCCAGCAGTCCATAGTCTATATTCCATATTCTATCCTCTCCCCTCAATAATTCCGGTAATAGCTCCGCACAAAGCTGGTCACCTGAGAGAAGATCGGCTTGGTAAACTCCACGAAAAGCTGCTGCGGGGGTGGGGGTGGGGAGGGTTTGGATCTGCGCACGGCTCGCAGGTCTTCGTCACTGAGCGCGCGTTCATCGCCATTGAAAAAGCCCCACTGATCGACCCAGACATAGGTGCCAGGAAACTTGCGCTGGGTGAGAATGGCGTCGTTGCGGGTGTCGATCAAGCGCAGGTCAAGTAGGCCGGAGGAGGAAATCTCCTGGGTGAAGATGTGGACCTTGGCATCGACCGAGCCGTAGACGCTGACCGTAGAATCGCCTTTGATTTTCACGGTGCCGACCACTACGCTGTCGCGGTGGCGTTGCAGCTCCTGTTCACGGGTGCGGCTTTGGCCCACCTGAAACTCGTCGAAGCTCATCAGCAAAATCTGGTCGGGATCGCGGGGTCGGCGCGGGGCCTCGGCCGGGGTGAAGAAGCGCACAAAGGGGCTGAACTCGGTCTGGGAGATGAATTCGGCCAGCTGGTTTTCGAAGAACTCGCTGCTCAGCTCCAGGCTGCGCGAGTGCATGGGAATGGGCTCGATCTGTACGTAGAGGGTCGCAAGGTCGCGGGCTTCGAACATTTTCTGCTCCACATCGCGGTAGCGCGGCTTGATCTGGTCCACCTTCTCGAAGTGGGCGTAGGCGGCTTTGGCCGATTCGCGGTCGCCGCGGCGGGCCATTTCCAGCCGTTCCATGCCCAAGACGTAGCGCGCCTGGGCGGCATTGTTGGTCGCCTCCAGGTATTCGCGCTGAAAGCTCCGGGCGTTGGGGACCAGCTTCAGCGCCACGGGCGAGCGCTGAATTTCGTCGTAGACCTGGTTTAGGGACTGGTAGTAATCCACGATTTCCTCCCAGCGTAGGGGGTTGTTGTTGAGCTTGGCGTTTTGGATGCGGCCCTGGTAGTAGTCGACCAGGGCGGGGTAAGCTTTGCGGATGGTTTCCCGGGCTTTTTTGTTGTTGGGGGAACGGCGCAGCTTTTCTACTGAATTGACCACGGCTCTTTCATAATCGCCTTTTTCGTAGGCTTTTTTGGTGCTACGGCAGGCTACAACGAGCAAAAGGCTCAGCAGCAGCAAAGGGATAAGGTGTTTCATGATGAAAAGGAGTTTTTGGGGAAACAGGCGCAGAAGCAAGTAGTCAAAGGTAGGATTTTTCTTCGCTCCTGCGAACTTTCCCATAATCCATCAAAGGGCATACCTTGCATAGAGAAAATGGCCCCGAATGAATATGCGTGTTTGGGCATTGAGCAGTTGAGCAGGAAGCGAGGGACTGGCCTTTGGCAGTTTCCTTTGTGGGATAGGACTTCCTCCCACGGATGGCAAATCCGCCCGAGATATGAGCAGCGAGGGGGTTCAGCCCTGGTCATAGGGAAGTTCCTGTTTCGGCGTGAGAGAGGTAGCTCCCACCGAGCTGGCCCCAGACGTTGGTGAGCTGGGCCGGGGGGGGGCGGTAGGTGGCAAGCAGGAGGAAGGGGAAAGCAAGGCGTAACATGGGCAACAGAAAAATTGCCTTAAGATACGCGGTTGGGCAGGGAGAAAAAGAGGGGAAAGGCGTGCCTGCTTCAGGAGGCGGGCAGCGGCTCCCAGCCCGCGAGAAAGGCCTCGACTTTTTCGCGGGGCATCTCACAGGGTTTGAGTTGCCCGCCTTGGCGGGTTTGGTACCAATTGAAGCTGATGAAGTCGTTGCCACCGAGTTCGCGGGCGAGGACCTTGAGGCTGCGGCCGCCGTTGAAGTCCTGCCGGGTGAGGGCGTAGCGGCGGCCTTGATAGGCGACTTCGCTGTAGCCGACGGGAATGCGGGCGAGGTGGGGGGGCATGAGAAGGTTTAAGACTCTAATATCGACTTGAAAGCCTTGGCGTCAATAACCTCCACTTGGGGAAACGCTATCCCTCGTAGGGGTTGGAAGTGTTTGTCGTGGCTTACGAGGTACTTTGCATTGCAGGCAATTGCGCAATCTACAAACTTGTTGTCGTCCGCGTCTTGGGGAATCAAATTCCAACGATAGTAAACGTCTACTCGATGCAATGAGGGGATGTATGTTA
>CAZIVQ010000385.1:0-5023 GCA_964542415.1 uncultured Bacteroidia bacterium
AGCCTTCCTCTCCGACTCACGGCCCAGTTGTAACATCTTCGGAAATATTCCGTTATTTTAATATAGGGAAGGTTATTCTCATCCTTCCCTTTTTTATTTGGTGCCGGGCGAACTGGTTTTCGCTCCCTCTCTGGCTGACATCAGGTGTTCTCACCTTCCTCTCTTCTGTGCCGCCTCAAAGCGGTTTGCCAGTTGGCTTTTCCAAAAAGCCGCACCTTGCAGAACTTGCTGATCCGATTTATTTGCCAGGGAATGCCCAAGCTTGGCTTTCTCAGCTGAAGGTTCAGCCTTTCTCTTCGCGCTCTCCAGTGGCTTTTCCAGGTTAAATTTCTTGGATAGCTTTTTTGGGGATGTAAGTCAGCCGTACCCTCGCATCGATTTTCCCATACTCTCTGCCGTGAAGGTAGGGCTCGTTTTTTTGCTTTCGCACTTGAAAAATAAATAATTTATGATTGCCCAATTTCCCACCTCCCGCGAGATTGGCGACCTATTCAACAAGAATGGGGGCGCTATTCTAGACAACATTTCTCAAGAAGAAATAGACCGCTATCTGTTTTTGCGCTCCCGCATCGGCGATGCAGATGTGCCGGAAGACACTGACTTTCGCAATACGTTCAAGGAAGCTTACCGCCTTGATCGCAAACGATTGAGCCAGGCTTTTAAGGAGCGTTATTTCCAGCTCATGGAAGAAGCCAAAGCCGAGGAGCAATTCGACTTCTTTGCTGGCTTTCGGGAGTTGTATGGGGAAAATAACCGCACCAAACTGGGGCCGGTGCAGTTCTCTTTTCTCACCAAGATGGCCAATACCATCAATGAATCTTACCCTATCTATGAGAAACCTCTCGCCGACCTCTTCGAATTCAAGCGACCCCAACGCCACAAACAGACCGCCCGCGAGCGCCTGCGTATCTACATGGACTTTTACAACCATGTGCAGGAAACCTACCAGGAAATGATCGAAGAAGAGCTGATCTATGACTTGCTTAAAGTCTTTAAGATTCGCTTTCGCCACAGCGACCAACATGTACCCATGATGAAGCGGGTAGACCTGCTCGCTCGCTCGGCCGGTGACCTGAAAAACCGGGGGATACTGATTCACTCCCGGCTGACGGTGGTGTAGCGCGTATGCGCGGCTCCGAAAGCCTTATGCCCCGGCTGATCTTTTCCGATCAGCCGGGGCATTTTTATGGCTCAACTCTTTTGGGTAGTTGCGCCTTTTTTATTCACAGCCTTCGATGCAATTGCCAGAGGGGTCAATGTAGAAGGCCTGTTCTCCCTTGCGCACGTGGGCCCGCCCGCGAAAGAAGCTCGCCGCCTCGTCGTAGATAAGGGGAATGACCTGCCGGCCTTTGCGGTCGTAGTAGCCGAAGCGCCCGCTGCGGCGAACCAAGGCCCGCCCTTCTTGGAAAGATTGGGCGTGGTCATAGGCCAGGGGAATGACCACCTGCCCGGCGGTATCGACAAAGCCATATCGGTAGTCGAGCTGGACCAAGGCAAAGCCTTGGGAAAAACTCCAGGCCCGGTCGTATTTGAGCGGGATCGCCACTGCCCCTTCAGGCGTGAGAAATCCATATTTTCCCTCCAAAGCTACCCGGGCCCGCCCCTCGACAAAGTCCCCGGCCTCCTGATAGGTAGGGGGCACAATTTCTTCGCCACTGCTCGCCTCCACAAAGCCGTACTTGCCGCCGTCCATGACCCGGGCGATGCCTTCTTTGGCCGTAAAGATCCGGTCATAGGCACTGCTATCGGGAGGATTGGCCTGGCTCGGAAAGGAAAAGAGGTAGCTGCAACAGCTCAGCAGCAGGATAAATCCGGCGTATCTCATGATATGGAAATTGAAATTTGGGAGGAATCTCTCCCTGCGAACGGCTGAGAGAGGCTATGCTCTTGCCGAAAGATACACGCTCTGCGAGCAAGCTGCAACCACCTGAGGCAGAAGCGACCGGCGGGCCTCCCGCCTATTTTCGCTGTTAGAAATTATGCTTTTTCGAAACCTTCAAATAAAGGAAAAATTTTACCTTTGAATTGGCCTGGGTATCCCAGGTTTCCTCTGCTTCTGTATGCAAAGCGTTGCCCTGCCGGTTTACCCCGCTAACCGCTCTGCATATGCATTTTTTCCTGCGAAATTCTTTCTGCTTGTCCCTCAGCTGCCTGTTGCTGACGGCCTGCTCGCTTGGTGATCGTTTCGATCAGCTCAGCCTCCCTCCCTACCAGCCAGCGGTAGCGGTCCCCCTGATACAGGTATCACTCAGCACCCAGGCGCTGCTCGCGGAGCTGCGGCCCGGGGACAGCCTGCTTAGTACGGGACCTGACGGGTTGATCACCCTCCGCTACGCAGATTCAGTCTATTCTGTGGGAGCCGGGAACTACCTCCGCCTGGACGACCTTCAGGTGCCGATCACCCAGCAACAGGGGACCCTGCCGCTGGAACTCCTGGGCAACCAGGCCCTGGCTGCGGCCACCCTCGCCACTGGTCACCTGGCCTACGAAATCGAGCTGCCCCAGCCAGGCAACTACGAGCTGACCTTGCTCCTCCCTGATGCCCAGCTGGAGGGCAAAACCTTTGCCCACACCCAGCCCCTGTCAGGCGGGCGCTACCAGGAAACCGGCCTTCCCCTGACAGGCTACCAATTTTCCTTTCCCGACGGCGACCTCCGCTATGCTTATCAGCTCACCGACCTGAGCACGGGCCAGCCCGTTTCTCCCAGCCACTTTACCCTTAGCTTCAAGGACCTGACCTTTGCCTACATTGAGGGGCCGCTAGGTGATTTCTTGCTTCGCGAGGACCTCAAGGGCACCCCTTTCGATGCGTTGGAGGGCTTCCAGGCAGACGTATTTGAGCTAGGTGCGCCGCGATTGAGCTTCATCGCCCACAACAGCTTTGGCTTACCAGTGGCGTTTCGCATCGGCCATTTTCGGGCTTACAATCGCTTGGGGGAGCAGGTAGATATGGTCCACGAGCCGCTGAGCCAGGGGGTGGTAGCCAATTATCCGGGCCTGGATGCGGTGGGCGAATCGCGCCAAACCACTGTCTCTCTCACCCGAGAAAACGCCAACCTGGACGATTTTACCCGCCTCTTTCCCCACCTCATCGAGCTGGGCTGGGAGGTGTGGTTACAACCCCAAAGCAACCAGGAAACTTATTTTGTGACCAACCAAAGCCGGATCGACTTTGTACTCGAAGCCGAGCTCCCCCTGGCGTTTCGAGCCAGAAACCTGCGCTATGAAGGCAGGCACGAAGGAACTTTTGAGTGGCCTGAGGTACCTGGGGTTTCTGAGATGACGCTAAAGCTGACCACCGAAAACAGCCTGCCGCTGACCGCCGGGCTCGGCCTCTACTTCGAAGACAGCCAGGGCCAATGCCTGGATTCGCTGGTGCGGGAAGCAGCGCCCCTGTTTCAGGCCGCTCCCACTCATGCCTCTGGGGAAGCCAGCGGCACCCGCATCACCACCCACTATTTTCCGCTGGATGCGGCTCGCTACGAGCGCTTGCAGCAGTGTACGGCGGTGCGCTACCGGCTGCGACTAGATGCCGAGACGGCCCAAGGGCAGGCCATCCAGCTAAAAAGTACCGACAGCCTGGCTTTCCACCTGGGCGTCATAGCCGGGCTGGAGCTGGGTGAATGACCGTGGCTTTTCCCTGCTGCCCGGTAACGCTTTTCTTTTCAATGCGAATTTTTCTCCCTATGAACTATTATTCAAGCCCAAGGTGGCTGCGCCTGGGCCTTTGGCTGGCCCTGCTGCTCCCCCTCCCCTTGCGGGCCCAAGTAGAAGCGGGCCTGAGCTTTATGCCCGCCCTCTACCAGCGGACGTTTACCAATCCAGCCTGGCAGCAAAGCGCCCGCTGGCAGCTTTTTTTGCCCCAAGTGAGCGGGGCGGGCGGTCATAGCGGCTTCAGCCTGGCCGACGCGTTGGTCGATCCCCAGGCCAGCCCCTGGGTGTTGGCCCCGGAACAGCTGCTACGGCAGCTCGGGGAACAGAATCGGCTGGAAGCAGGCCTGAGGGTCGAGCCCTTGGGAGCGAGCCTGCGCCTCGGGCCCTGGCAGCTGGGCCTTCACACTGCCTTACAGGTTCACGGGCTGGTGGATTATCCGGC
This sequence comes from uncultured Bacteroidia bacterium, assembly GCA_964542415.1. Classification (GTDB taxonomy): domain Bacteria; phylum Bacteroidota; class Bacteroidia; order J057; family J057; genus CAZIVQ01. Next base: position 4,097 of record CAZIVQ010000385.1, read on the forward strand.
CGCCTTACCGGCCCTGCTTTGGCGAGGCAATGCCGCTTACTTGGGAGAAACGGTAGAAATCGGCCCTGCCGTCCAAGGGCTTGCCTACCGTGAGTTGGCCGTGAGTGTGTCCCGACCTGTCACCTCCTGGCTACAGGCGGGGATTCGCCTTCGCTACCTCAATGGTTTGGTCGCCGTGGCTACTCCCCGGCATCATCTGAGCCTATACACCCACCCGGAGTACTATGATTTGACCCTCGAAACCGACTACGAGCTGCAGCTAGCGACGGCTTTTTCCCTGGACTACGATAGCCTGCTTCAGGGAGGGAATCCGGGCGCGGCCCCCCGTCCCGGCGACCTCTTCAACTTTGGCCGCAACCCTGGCCTGGCCGTAGACCTCGGCGTGGTGCTGAAGCCGCGAGAAAACTTCGAGGTGGGTATTTCGGTCCTGAACCTGGGACAGATCAACTGGAGCTACGCCCCTTACGAGGTCCGGTCGCAGGGCAGCTTTACCTTTAGTGGCTGGGAAATTGACATGCAGGACTCGGTCAGTTGGGAGGGCTGGGAAGCCGATGTGGAGGGGCTGCTGGACTCGCTGGAAGCGACCCTTTCTCCGGGGGGCCAGGCGAGCCCCTTCAGTACCTCGCTGCCGGGCAGCTTGCTGCTCACGGCCCAATACCAGCCGCTTTCGTGGGTGCGGGTGGGAATGAGCTGGCAAGCTTCCCGCTACCTGGCCCGGTGGCAACAGCAGACCAGCCTCTTTGCCGGGGTCGAATGGCCGAAATGGGGCAGCGTGGGCGTCACCTATGGCTACCACTCCTCATGGCGGCATCAGCTAGGGGCACAGGCCCGGGTCAACCTGGGGCCGGTACAGCTCTACGCGCTGAGCGGCAACCTGCTGGCCCTGCTTCAGCCGATACGGGCGCAAGGCGTTTCAGCGCGCCTGGG
>CAZIVQ010000386.1:0-5012 GCA_964542415.1 uncultured Bacteroidia bacterium
CAGGCCCCATAGCACGGTAAAAAGGAAAAATACACTGGCCAGAAACCAGAGGATAAAGCGAACGGTTTTTTTGAGGAGAATAGAAAATTTCAGGGGTTCAGAGGGGTTTGGGTATTTTTGGACAAAAAAGGTCTCTTTGACGAAACTTGAGCCGGGAGAAAGGGAAACCTTATTCTCTTGAAAATAAAAACCATGGACAATGTTTAATGGTCCTGCTTATTGTCTCAACTGCTGGCTTCAGTCAGTACGTTTACGATAAAAGCCCGGTCTGTGGTTTGTGGGAAACGGCATCTGCTGCGGGCCATGAACCAAGGCTTCCTGGGCCAAGCAGATGGGCCCGGACGTTCTTACCGGGGTTTCCCTTACCTTTGCCCCTCTGCTCGTTTAATCCATGGATATGAATCACCGTGCTTCCCGCTCTGTTTCCCTAAGCGCTTGGTTTCCCCTGCTAACCCTGCTAGCCGGACTTCTGCTGGGCTGTGAGCCCGACACCCGGGTCCAGCGACCCCAAAAAAGCCTCCTTTGGTTTAGCCAGCAAGCCGGAAATTCTCCCCCATCCTCCCTGGTAGCCTGGGCCCAGGCCCATCAGGTGCAACTGTCGGTGAGAAGGGATAGCCTTGCTTTGGACGAAGACAGCCTCTGGCAATACAGCAGCCTCTTGCTGGACCAGCTCGACGGGGATTCCCTGCCCATTTGGCAGCGCACGGCCTTGCAGCGCTACGTCCAGGCCGGCAACGGCTTGCTGCTGCTTTCTCCCCAGGCACCCACGCCCCTCACTTGGCCCTGGCTGGACAGCCTGCTGGCTTCGCGGACCGCCGCTCCACCGGCCATCACCCGGGTGCGCGACGACAGCCAGCTCCCCGGCTTGCAGCAGCTCACCCAGGGCGTCGGCCGGGTGGTACTTAGCCCCCGCGCTCCCTGGCTGGCCCCAGGCGACTCGCTGCTGTCGGCCCTGAGGCAGTCACTCGCCTTTGCCATGGGACCCAATGCCTACGACCCTGCCTTCATCCGTCAAGCGCCTGCCCCCAAACCCGAGCGCTTCACCCGCAAGGTGCTGGACGACTTCAACGTCAACGAGCCCATGGAGCTGACCGTGCTGCCCGATGGCAAGGTCATCTACATCGAGCGGCGCGGCAAAATGAAAATGTACGACCCCGAGGTCGATAGCGTGCGCCTGCTCGCCACTTTTGACGTCTGCATCAACGGCAACTACGAAGACGGCTTGCTGGGCCTGACCATCGACCCGGCTTTTGGGGAGAATGGCTACCTCTACCTCTATTATTCCCCTGGCGCAAATTGCGAGCGGCCGCAGACCCTCTCGCGCTTTACGATGCACCAGGATTCGCTCATTCTAGCCTCGGAGAAAATCATCCTGGAAGTGCCCGTACAGCGCGAAACCTGCTGCCATTCGGGCGGTTCGCTGACCTTCGGGCCCGATGGCAACCTCTTTCTTTCTACCGGCGACAACACCAGCTCCAAGGAATCCGATGGCTACACGCCCATCGACGAGCGGCCCGGCCGCGGCCCGTTCGACGCGCAGAAGTCCTCGGCCAATACCCATGACCTGCGCGGCAAAGTGCTGCGCATACTCCCCAACCCATACGGTTCCTACACCATCCCTGACGGCAACCTCTTCCCCAAAGACGGCTCACAGGGCCGCCCGGAAATCTACGCCATGGGCTGCCGCAACCCCTTCCGCATCTCGGTCGATGCCCAGACCGGCTGGCTCTACTGGGGCGATGTAGGCCCCGATGTCGGCGAGCCGGGCCGCTACGGCCCGGAGAGCTACGACGAATGGAACCAAGCCCAAGGCCCCGGCAACTTCGGCTGGCCCTACTTCGTGGGCCCCAACTACGCCTATCCCGACCGGGACTTTGCCATGGACACGGTTGGTCCCCTCTTTGACCCGCGCCAGCCCCGCAACCTTTCTCCCCACAACTACGGCGCCAAGCAGCTGCCTCCCGCCCAACCGGCCTGGATGTGGTATCCCTATGGCGAAAGTGAAGCCTTTCCGCAGTTGGGCATCGGCTCCCGCAGTTCGATGGCCGGGCCTGTCTTTCGCCGGGCCCTTTACCCCGACGCTTCTAAGGTGCGCTTTCCGGCCTACTACGAAGGCAAATTGTTTATCTACGAATGGGCCCGCTCCTGGATCAAGGTGGTGGACATGGACAGCCTGGGCCGCATTCGCAGCCTCGAAGATTTTCTGCCCGACATGCCACTCTCCAAGCCCATCGACCTGGAATTCGGGCCGGATGGGGCCATGTACCTGCTGGAATACGGCAAGAATTATTTCATGAACAACCCCGAGGCCCGGCTGGTGAGAATCGAGTATGCCGAAGGCAACCGCCTGCCCGTGCCTGCCTTAGCGGCCGATGCGCCGGAAGGGCCGGTGCCCCACACGGTTACTTTTACCGCCACGGGCAGCTACGACTACGACCCGGCCGACAGCCTGCTGCAATTCCTCTGGGCTTTCACCGATTCTACGGTGATCCAAGATAGTGGAGAAGTGGTGCGCTACACCTTCACCGAGCCGGGCCAGTACCGCCCCAAACTCTTCGTGGTCGACGGGGCCGGGGATACGGCCATGGCCAGCATGGCGGTACGCATCGGCAATGCTCCGCCTGCACTCACGATCGACTGGCCAGGGAACCGTTCGTTTTATTTTGGGCAAAAAACCGTGCCTTACCGGGTAGAAATCAGGGACCCGGAAGATGAAGCCACGGGTGGCATCTCCCGCAACCGGGCCCAGGTGAGCTGGGTGTATGCCAGCGAGGGCAACGACCTGGACGTGCTGCTGGGGGGTGGCGGGGCCCTGCCTGAGGGCTCCATGCGCTACGCCGGCGGCCTGCGCCTGATCAACGGCAGCGACTGTGCCACCTGTCACAACCTGGAGACCCGCTCCATCGGCCCGAGCTACCAAGAGGTGTCGCAACGCTACCTGGGCGACGCAGGGGCGGTGGCGTACCTGGCCAAAAAGATCATCACCGGTGGCAATGGGGTCTGGGGCGAAAAAATCATGGCGGGCCACCCGCAGCATAGCCTGGAAGAAACGCGGCAAATGGCGCGCTATATTCTTTCCTTGGCCGAGAGCGACCGCAACCGCAACCTGCCGCTCCAAGGCGAAGTGAAATTACAGCCTGGCGCGGACCCAAATGGGGCCTACCTGCTGGCCGCAACTTATACCGACGGCGGGGCCAATGGCCTGCCTGCCATTACCCGGCGAGCCCGGTTGTTGTTGCGGGCACCGCGCCTGCAGGCCGAAAATTATGCTTTCGCCAGCGAAGCAGGCCCTAACAAGGGCACCTTTGGCCCCAACCGGGAGCATGGCGTCGCCCGCGGCCTCTGGCGCAATACCTGGATCGGCTTCGCGCCGGTGGACCTGACGGGCATCGGGGCGATCACCCTGCGCTACGTGCCTGAAGCCGGGGGCTCGGTGGAGCTGCGCCTGGATGGCCCCGAGGGACCCCTTCTGGCCCAAGGTCGTATGCAAGCCGGGGTCCAAAACGACTTCCGGGAGCTGCGCCTGCCGATAGCCGGGGCTGAGGGCTTTCAGGCCCTGTACCTGGTCTTCCGTGGCGGTCCCGATGGGGCTATAGGCATGATCGACTGGTTGGCGTTTGAAGCGGGGGAAGGAGGGATTTGAAGAAGCATGTTTACCGCTTAGACACTTAGAGGCTGCTTTATTACCACTTAGGCACTAAGGGCACTAATAGACACTGAGGGGCTACTTTATTCCATGCGTAGGGGTTGCGTCAAATTTACCGATTCTCCCTGCACCCTTAAGGTATAATAGCCCGCGGACAGCACCGGCGGCTGCAGCCGCAAACTGCTGAATCCGGCCGGGTCGGTTTCTTCCTTTCGCCAGACCTTTCGCCCTTGCAGGTCGAGCAGCGAAACCGTCACCGCCGTTTGCGGGCCGGGTAGCAGCACACTCAGCGGCGCCCCCGCTGGGAGCGGATTGGGGAAGGCGAAGCTGCTTTCCGTGGGTTCGTTGCCAGCGACGCGGCCTTCAAAGTGCTGCAAGGCCCGCTCAAAGGCCCCTTGGGCCACTTTTTCGCCGATCAGCCGGCCAGGCAGGTCATCGGCCGGCGGGTGGATACCACCCCAGATGCGCGAGAGGCTCGTCTGGTCCGAAGCATCGCGGTAGGTGGCCCATTGCAGCAGCACGTCTACCGAAGGGCCGACTTCAAACACCAGAAACTCATTCTTTTTCGCGAGAAACGTTCCCATCCCCCCTGGAAAATAGGGGTCACCCGTCAGCAGGGTCAAGACCTCCGCCGCCGCGCGCGAGAAGGTAGAATGGCCGGAAATATAGCCTGCAAAGGGCGGGGTGACAAAGCTTGGTCGCTGGTAAGGCCACCAGTTTTCGGCCAAAATCCAGCCCACACCGGCTTTTTCGGTCGCGGGATTTTTGATAAAGTCTGGCCCGCGCCAGCTGTAAAGCTTGATTTTGTGCAGGTGCTCGTCGTTGGGGCCAACCAGGGGATCGCCCGGCAGCACCAGTTCCATATAACCGGGCACGAGGGGCAGGCCTCGCAGGTCGTAGTTAGGGAGGGCAGGGTCGCTGCTTTGGCCTTGCTCCGCCATCCAGCGAAGGGCCGAGATGGGCCGCAGGTAATCGTAGTAGCCTTTGATGCTCCAGGCCGAAATGGCCGCATCGTGCATGGCCCCACCCAGGGTAAAGTAGGCCTTCACGTCCCAGGCCAGGGGATCAAGGGGGGCACCGCTGCCCTGAAACCGTCGGGTCGTGGCTGGGTGGTCGGTTACGTAGTTGAGCAGGGTAAACCAATGTCCCGGCGGGGTCTCGGAGTCGGGCCCATCGGCCCAAAACTCGGCTAGCACCCGGGTGTAGTCGCCGCGGGGCACCAGGTTGGGTTCGTAGGGCTGCCCGGTGGTGGGGTTCAGGGCGTGGCCTTGTCCCGGACCGCCCCCCTGGAAGGCGTCGTAGTAGGTCCGGTAATCGGGAAAGGCCCGTGGCAGCTGGTCCAGGGGTACATTGCCCATAGCGCCGG
>CAZIVQ010000387.1:0-5005 GCA_964542415.1 uncultured Bacteroidia bacterium
TCACGTGACTGGAGTTCAGACGTGTGCTCTTCCGATCTCCGCTGATTTCCTCAGCGTGGACACCGCAGGCTGCTCCCCCCACGTGGCGGAATTCTTTGACCTGAGCAGCGGTCCGGCCCCGATTACGGGGTGGCAGTGGCGCTTCGGGGACGGCAACAGCAGCACGCAGCAGGCCCCGCAGCATACCTACACGGCAGATGGTACTTACGATGTACGTCTCATCGCGACCGACGCCAACGGCTGCCGCGACACCTTGCTGAAGCCAGCCTACGTGCAACTGGGTGCCCCTCAGCCTGAGTTTAGCCTGGATCAACCCAACGGCTGTCCTGGCCTGCTGGTGAACTTCACCGATGAGACCTCCGGCGATACTTCCGTGGTCAGCTGGCTGTGGGACTTTGGCGACGGCAACACCTCGGTGGTGCAGAACCCCTCTCATGCCTACGCCAATCCGGGTCAATATGACGTGAGCCTGACGGTAACCAACGCCCTGGGCTGCGAACGTACCCAAATGGTACGCAACGCCGTGAGCGTTTCCACGCCTCCGACCGCTGGCTTCCAGCCGAGCGACAGCATTGGTTGTTTGCCGCTGGCGGTAAGCTTTACCGACCAGACCCAGGCGACTTCGGCCCAGATCATCGATTGGCAGTGGAGCTTTGGCAACGGGGATGGCAGCTCGCAGCAACTGCCCAGCTATACCTTCACCCAGGCGGGAGATTACATCGTGAAGCTGGTGGTAACGGATGCCCTGGGCTGTGTAGACAGCGTCGAGCGCGAGATCACGGCGGTGGCTTCTCCTGTGGCAGCTTTCATTTCGCCTGACACCCTGGGCTGTGCCCCTCAAGACGCTGCGTTCATCGACCAGAGCAGTTCTACTGAGCCCATCCTGGATTGGTTGTGGGACTTTGGCGACGGCAACAGTGGCAGTGGCCCCAACGTGCAGCACTTGTATGCGGCTGATGGCGTCTACGACGTTACCCTGACCGTGATCGATCAGGTCGGCTGTAGCGATACCCTGACCAAGCCTGCCTACGTGCGCCTGAGCCACCCCACGGCGGACTTCGACCTGGATGTGGACGCGGGCTGCGAATTCACCACCGTGCAATTCACCAGCCAGGCTCTGGCCGATACCACCCTCACGGGCTGGCAGTGGCGCTTTGGCGACGGTACTGCGTCGGTGCAGCAGAATCCGACCCACACCTACACCCAGCCAGGTATGTACGACGTACAGCTGGTGGTAACCAACATCCTGGGCTGCCGCGATACCCTGCTACAGCCAGAGGCCGTGGAGATTTATCAACCCCCTACCGCTGATTTGCAAGCCTCCGACACCAGTGGCTGTGTGCCCTTCCGGGTGGACTTCCAGGACTTCAGTACCAGCCTTTATGGCCTGGTGGATTGGAACTGGATGATCGGAGACAACGTGCTCAGCTCCTCGCAGAACTTCAGCCACTTCTTCGACCAGGTGGGCGACTACACCGTGCGACTGGTGGTAATGGATGCCAACGGCTGTACCGACACCATCACGCAGGAAATTCATGTGCGGCCCGTGCCAGTAGCCGACTTCATGGCGGCTGATACCATGGGCTGTGCCCCTGCCGACATTCGCTTCACCGATCTTTCCGACCACGAGCCCAACCAGTGGACCTGGGATTTTGGGGACGGTAATACCTCCAACCAGCAGAATCCCATCCACAGCTACGCTGAGAACGGTATCTATACCGTGCGGCTCTCGATCACTGACCGTTACGGCTGTAGCGATGAGGTGGAGAAGGTAAACTACATCCGACTGGATCACCCCCGGGCTGATTTTTTCGTCGACTACGAAGCGGATTGTCCGCCAGTGGAGGCTGCCTTCACGGCGCAAGCCAGCGGACAGGTAGGCATGGCCAAGTGGGACTGGCTCTTCGGCGACGGAGAGACCCGCGCCACCTTGCAGCCAGAAGTGGACCATACCTACACGCAGGCCGGGCTATACGACGTAACCCTGATCGTCACTGACTCGCTGGGCTGTAAAGACACGGTGATGAAACCAGAAATGGTGGATGTACTGGGCGACGTGGTACCAGAGCCAATTGCCCTGCATCGGGTCTCGGTGGTCAGCGGCACCCAAGTGGAGGTCCGCTTCGAAGCCCATGACCTCAGCGACTTCCAGGCCTACACCGTGTACCGCGAAGAACCTGGCGTGGGCTACGTACCCGTGTACACCACCAACTACGTCAACGACACCGTCTACATCGACGAGGGACTGGAGACCGAGAGCCAGAGCTACTGCTACAAGGTAACGGTCACCAACCTCTGTGGCTCCGAGTCCAACCTCAACCTCACAGAAGGACATTGTACCATCGACGTGGAGACCATCATCCTACCTGGCCAGGTACTGGTTACCTGGAATGAGTATCGGGGCTGGACACCGAAGCGCTATGAGGTGTATCGCGTGTCCTCTTACAACCCCGCGGATGTAACGCTGCTGGCTACCTTGACGGGCAACATCACCAGCTACGCGGATCCGGTGTCGAGCTGCTTCCGGGACCGCAGCTATCGGGTGCTTGCCATCGGTGATAGCCACTTGCGCGAAAGCTGGAGCGATACCACCTTCGCCGTGAGTGGTAACACGGTGCAAGGCAATCCTCCCGAGGTGCTGCGCGCCACGGTAGAAGACAGCCGTTCGGTGCTGATAGAATGGCGGGATCCGTCCATTTTGGGAGGAACCATCATCTACGTGGAGAAGGCCATCGACGGGGGGGTATTCAACCTCCTGGCTACGCTACCACCCAACCGCGACAAGTTCAACGATACCGACGTGGACGTACAGCGCCACCGCTACAGCTACCGGATCTATGCTCAGGACAGCTGCGGAAATACCACCCCAGTGAGTAACGTGGGGGCGGCCGTTCTGCTCAGCGCTGAGGGCGCCGACAACGGCAGCGGCACACAGTTGGATTGGTCGGCCTACGTAGACTGGCGCTTCGGCGTACAGGAGTATCGCATCCAGGTCTTCAATGAATCTACCGGCCAGTGGCAACTGGTGGACATCGTCCAAGGTACGATCCATAGCTACTTTGACCAGGTGACCAACCTGGACCAGGGCCAGTACTGCTATCGCATCATAGCGGTGGAGCTTGGCAACAATGAGCAGGTAAGCCTCTCCAACGAGGTATGCGTCCGCGTAGAGTCCAACTTCTACGCCCCCAATGCCTTCTCGCCCAATGGCGACGGCGTGAACGATGAATGGCGAGTGATCGGCTTCCACCTGCGGGAGTTTCAATTGCAGATCTTCAATCGCTGGGGCAAGCAGCTCTTCGAGAGCCGTAACCTCGAAGATGGCTGGGATGGCACGTTCCAGGGTCAAAAAGTGCCGGAGGGTGTCTACACCTGGGTGGTGCGCGGCACCGGCTACAACGGGCAGCGCTACACCTTCGGGGGAACCGTTACCCTGATGAGATAATGAGCTCGGCCTGAGCCAAAATCCCCCGCAGGCGATGCCTGACGGGGGATTTTTTTAAGAAAGCGGAAGAAGATCAGTCGAGCCGGGCTCCACTCGGCAGCGCGCCAGACTCGCGGATCACCTCGTCGATGATGCCCAGCGAAAGAGCCTCATCGGCCGGAATGTACCACTCGCTCTTGTTTTTCTTGTATTGCTCGATGGTCTCTTCGGGTACCTGGCTACGGCGGTAGAGAATGCGTTCACAAATTTTTTCGATGCGCTCAGCTTCTTTGACCTGATCTTTGATGCCTTCGAGTTTGTCCCAGGCAAAATCCGAGATCTGATGGTACATGATGGTGGAATACTGTCCGGCCATGCGCTTATGGCCAGCCACCAGGATAAACAACCCCATGCTCATGGCGCTCCCGATGGCAATGGTATTGACCGGGGTGCGCGAGGTTTCGATGGCATTGATCAGGCTCAGGCCGTCGTAAACGGAGCCTCCGTAGGTATTGAGGTACAGCAAGATGGGCGGGCGCGACCAATTTTTGTACTCGGCATCCATCTCGTCGTCGTCGCGGTTGATTGAGATGATGGATTTGATGGTCTCACTGACGGACTCGCGATCGATGCGATCGCTGATCATGAGATTTCGCTCGCGCGGTTTGGGACGGTCGTACATGCAGGATGAGTGATTGGTTGATTGGTGATTTGAGATTCGTAATTCGTGATGAATCCCAGGTCGTATCCAGAGAGATTCGGATCGTGATTGGTGGCGACGTGCCAGGATGGGCTGGAATGCTTGGTTCACCTGCTTCCCGCTGCAGCATCAGCCCCTGCTTCTCATCCTCCCTTATCCCCCATCGTCCCTAATCCTGGCCTTGCGTTTGAGAAATACGCCGGGCTGATTAGATTTGTTCATGGAAGACTGAAAGGAAGCTGTGAGTTTGCGACCGATGTGCCAGCTTTCCAAACCAGACACGTATGTCGAACCCCTCCTCTACGCAGAAATTTGGCACCCTACCGGTATTTCTCACGTCGATCTCCACCATTTTGGGTGCCATCCTGTTCTTGCGCTTTGGCTGGGCGGTAGGGCAGGTAGGGCTGCTCAGCACCCTGGCCATCATCATCATCGGACACCTGGTGACCATTCCCACCGCCTTGGCCATCGCCGAGATTGCCACCAACCAGCGAGTGGAAGGCGGCGGAGCCTACTACATCATCTCCCGCTCCTTCGGGCTCAACATCGGCGGGGCCATCGGCATTGCGTTGTACCTGTCGCAGGCCATCTCGGTGGCTTTTTACGTGATCGCTTTCGCCCAGTCCACTGCCCCGATCTTCGAATGGCTGGAGGGCTATTTTGGCCGACCCATCGAACACTACGGATATCGGCTGGTGAGTGTGCCCACCACCATCCTGATCGCTGCGCTGGTGCTGAGTAGGGGTGCCAACTCGGGCATGGCTCTGCTCTACCTGGTGGCCGCCATTCTGGGCGCTTCTCTGCTGATGTTTTTTGCCGGAGAGCCAGACCTGGCCTACGCCCCCGACGAGGGCGTCAACATTTTAACCCACCGCTTCACT